>DASSED010000187.1:0-2657 GCA_035695405.1 Gemmatimonadales bacterium | reverse complement strand
GGCGAAGCCGATTCCAATAAAGGCGCGCTCCACGGCGGCCCAGTGGGTCCGGAGCAATCCCATGTGATCCGGGGCCACTTCGAGACGCGCCTTCATCCCGTGGTGCCGGACTCTTAGGTCACCGGTTACCCCCAGGTGGCGGAGGTAGGCTTCGCCGGCTTCCACTTGCCGCAGCCTCTGTGGCGTGATGGCGAGTCCGTACATGACCCGACTCGACAGACAGGGCGCGGCGGGAGCATCCCAGATCGGCAGATCGAGCTCACGGGCAGCGTCACGCACGTCAGCTTTGCGCCACCCCAGTTCGGCCAAAGGTGACCGCACGCCCTGCTCGGCTGAGGCGCGCAGGCCGGGCCGGTGTTCCTTCAGGTCGTCGGCGTTGGTTCCGTCCACGACGGTGTCGAATCCTCGCTGCCGCGCGATTGCACCCAGCCGGCTCCATAACTCCGATTTGCAGAAATAACACCGCTCGGTCGAGTTCCTGAGATACCGGGGGTCATCCAGCTCGTGGGTCTCGATCTCGAGCACAGGGATCCGGAAGCGGCGAGCCAACTCCAGCGCGGTGGATGCCTGGAACTCGGGATACGAGGCACTGCGCCCGGTGACCGCGAGGAATGCTCCGGCAGGAAGAGTTTCGGTCGCAACCACGGCAAGGAGCGCGGAGTCAACGCCGCCGGAGTAGCCTAGCACGACGCTGCCGAGTTCGAGGAGATGCGAGCGCAGCAGTTCAAGATCGGGCATGAGCAGAAACGTAATGGGACAAAACGGTAAGCGGTAAGCGGTGAGGCGTGCGCCTGTTACTCGCTTCAGGGCTCACGCTTAATTTTCGCCGGTGGACGCCAACCTGCTCGAGATCACTCCCGATCTCCGTCTGCCGCTGGCCGAGCTCGAGTATCGCGCCTCGCGCTCGGGCGGGCCCGGCGGTCAGCACGTGAACACCTCGTCGACCCGGGTGGAGGTCTGGTGGAATGTCGCTGCCTCGCCGAGCCTCACGCCGGAGCAGCGTGCCCAGTTACTGACCCGGCTCGGGTCCCGATTGGATTCCAGTGGTCGGTTGAGATTGGTGTCCAGCGGGACCCGGAGTCAGCTCCGCAACCGGGAAGACGCCACCGCGAGGCTCCGCGATTTGGTGGCCGCTGCGTTGGTGGTGCGGAAAAAACGAAAACGTACTCGGCCAACTGCCTCAGCCAAGGCGGCTCGACTCGATGCCAAGCGGCGCCGGTCCGACCTCAAGCGCCGCCGCCGAACTCCGCCCTTGGACGATTAGCCGCGGCAATGGTCTTCTGCACCGCGGCAATCAGGGCGCGAGGCGTGAGCGGCTTCTGGATGAACGCCACGCCCGGTCGGAGCAGGCCCCGCCGAGCAATCTCCCCATCGGTGTAACCGGAGGTGAACAACACCGGCGTTCCGGGAACCAGCTCTTCCACTCGGTCTGCCAAATCGCGGCCATTCATTCCCTGCATGACTACGTCAGTGAGCACCAACCGGACCTTATTGCCCTCGCGGGTCATGGTCTCGACCGCATCGGCGCCGCTGACCGCCTGGATCACCCGATAACCGGCCTCCTCGAGGGTTCGAGCTATCACGCTGCGAACCGGCGGGTCGTCTTCCACCACGAGGACCGTTTCTCCCGCAAGAGTCCATCCGGGGGACGAGTCCCGCCGAATCGGGGTGGGCAACTCACTTCGGGCGGGAAGGTAAATCTTGAAGGTGGTTCCCTTGCCCGGCTCGCTATACACCCAGACGTAGCCGTCCGACTGCTTGACGATGCCGTAGACGGTGGAGAGGCCCAAGCCGGTTCCCTGGCCGACACCCTTGGTGGTGAAAAACGGCTCGAAGACGTGACTGAGTGTTTCCTTATCCATTCCGTGGCCGGTGTCGGTCACAGCCAGCACGGCATAGTCCCCCGGCTGAACTGCTGTTCCCGGCCGACCTCGCACATAGCTCTCGTCCAGCTCGGCGGGAAACGTCTCGACTGTGATGCTACCGCCGCGCGGCATGGCGTCCCGTGCGTTCAGGGCCAGGTTGAGCAGAACCTGCTCCAACTGCCCGGGGTCGGCACGCACGCTCCCGATCTGGGGATCCAGCCGCAACAGTACGCCACAGTCTTCACCCATGATCCGGCGTAGCACCGGCTCCCAGTTCCCGATCACGGTGTTGAGATCCAACGATTCCGGTTTGAGGACCTGCCGTCGGCTGAAGGCCAGGAGCTGCGCGGTCACGGCCGCGGTGCGTTCCGCCGCTTTCTGGATGAACTCGACGTCCATCCGCACCGACTCCGGAATGTCGCTGCGCTTGAGGATGAAGGTTGAAGAGCCAAGCACGACGCTCATCTGATTGTTGGTCTCATGGGCCACCCCGCCGGCCAGCCGCCCCACCGACTCCATGCGATGGGCCTGACGCAGCCGCTCCTCGGCCACCCGGCGTTCGGTCACGTCGGTACAGATGCCGGTGAGATATCTCGGCCGGCCCTGCTCGTCCCGGCGGATCTCTCCCTGGTCGGCGATCCAGCGAACCCTGCCGTCGGGCAACAGGATCCGGAATTCATAGTCCAGGTCGCCATCACGCTCGAGTACCCGACGCACGCTCTGCTCTACGAACTGCCGGTCGTCGGGATGCACCCGGCTGATGAAATCCTGATAGCCGCTGATTGGAGTGCC
>DASSED010000186.1:0-4367 GCA_035695405.1 Gemmatimonadales bacterium | reverse complement strand
ATGAGGTCACCCGGCCTGAGTGCGGCGGGCCCGAACGACGCTGGCCGGCCGACCAGAGCCTGCTGGCGTGCGGTGCGTGGTAGTTCCACCCCCTGCTGACCGAACACGAACTGGACGAAACCCGAACAGTCAAACCCAAGTGTTGGGCTAGTGCCTCCGTACCGGTAGGGTCTGCCGATATACCGTTCGGCCGCCGCGAGCAGCCGCCGGGCACTCGCGTTGACAGCGGTGTGAGGCCAGAGGGCTGGGGCATCGCTGGTGCCTCCCCCGCCTGGATCAACGGTGAGGCGTGCGTCTCCACCATCGAAGCCCCCTTGAATGGACCAGCCGCCAAGTGAGACTCGCACGGTCGGTCGCAGAGGATTCAGGTCGACATGGGGTCGAGCGCACCCGGGGATCACCAGGAGCGCTATCAGCTGCGCGACCCGATGCATGGCCGGATGGCGCGGAAGCCGACGAAGGGGACGGACAGAACCATGCTGCTCGGTCACAAACCCGCCTGGCTGAGAGCTTACGATCCGCAATGAATCGAGCCGGAAGCTGCCTCGAGTGAAGGAGAACCTAGGCCATACCGCTCACCGGCCAATCACCAGAACCTCACCTCTGCCTCGACTGTAGTGGGACTGTCCATGAATGCAGCGGTGGGTGCGCTTCTCAGCGGCTTCTAGATGGGTGGTGACTACTCCTCGAAGTAGAGCCGGTAGCAGGTAGTGTCAGATTCACAGCGCCCTGAATCGGGTGCTCGTGTGAAGCCAGTTCCCTCCGCCCTCTGCGACTTTGACCCCCAAAAACCCGCCCCGCCATTGAACGAGATGAGCGCCTCAGTCGACATCGCCCATGCCGGAACCGCTGCACGCCGACTCCTCGCTCCGATGACCCAGGTGAGGATACGGTGAGTGGCGGGTGAGGGGAGACTGCCAGTTTGCGCCACGCTTGGAAGCCTCGCAACGCTCCGTACGACTGCAACAGCGTGCAAGCGAGACCGCCGAGCGGGGCGTCGGAAATTGAAGAATGTCCCCTACACACGGAGAATCGGCACGATGAGACCAGACGTTGCTCTTGGGGTACGGAGCATGAACCGGCGGATGGTGTGGGGGTGGGTGACGCAGGCGTCAGCACCGCACCGGCTCGCTCGGCGCGCACACATCAGCACATCGCTGTTGCTTTCCCTCTTTGGCGTTGTCGCTTGCGACTCACCCGCGGGTCCTCCCCCCGATGGCCCCTCGATAGCTCTCTCGGAAGCAAGCAAGGCTTTCAGCAGCGAGCACGGTGGAGCCCCGGCTTCACAGACTGTCTTAGTGACAAGGACCGGTGGCGGCACTGATGACACGCTAGGCGAGCTCACGTCGAGTATTTCCTATAGTGCAGGGGACGGTTGGCTGACCGCGAGCCTGAGCTCCACGACGGCACCCAGCACCTTGACGCTCACCGCGACGCCTGGGAGCCTGGCTGAGGGCACCTATACGGCCAGTGTAGCAGTGAACTCAAGAAACGCCAGCAACGGTCCTCGGACGATCAGTGTGACTCTGAGTGTGGGGCCGGCCCTGGCCAGCCCGATTATCAAGCTGTCGAGTGCGACCCTGAGCTTCAGCGGATCGTCCCCAGTCCCGCAAACTGTCTCTATCACGAACGGGGGTGGCGGGGCGCTGAGCCGACTCACGTCCACTATTTCCTATACGACGGGTCATGGCTGGCTAACCGCGAGCTTGAGCTCCACGACGGCGCCCAGCACGCTGACCGTCACGGCGACGCCCGGGAGCCTGGCCGAGGGCACCTATACGGCCAGCGTAGCGGTGAGCTCGGGTGACGCCAGCAATAGTCCTCAGCAGGTGAGCATCACTGTGACCGTCGAGCCGTCGACCGCGGGTGAGGTCAGCACCTTCGCAGCGTTCGACAACGGGGTGGCGTTTAGCGGCAGGGACCCTTCTGTAGCCACACAGGTGCTCGAGAGGAGCGAGCTGGGAGTCGGCTGCATCTTCCTTTACCTGTTTGATGGGACGTTCTCGAATTACACGTGCTTCGGTGCCGCGCTCAAGTTCGACATTCAGGGCCACATTCGCGGCCGGGGGATTCGCAAGGCAACGCTGCGGCTCAGTGTCTTGTACCTCAGAGGAGATTTTGCCGTCAGCCCCGAGTACAGGATTCAGGCCTTCGCCGACAGCTGGAGCCCGACCACCTTGAACTGGAGCATGATGGAGACTCTGCGATCCTTCCAAGACCCGCAGGTGACCGCGCGCGCCCCCAATAGTGGTGGCTTCGTGGATCACGACGTCACCGGGATCGTCCAGAATTGGGCGTCGGGTACCTGGAGCAATGAGGGACTGTCCGTCATGCCCGTAGTTCCGGCCACAGGCCCCGGATACCCCTCCATACAGGTGACGTTTTTTGAGAGCCTCGAGGCAAACAGGGGCTCCGCCAATCGGCCTCAGCTAATCATCGAATTTGAGTAGTGCACCGTTCATGTGACGGCGGAGTCAGGCCAAGTAACACACCGCAACCGCGGGGGGGGGCCGGATGGCGGCTTCCCCCGCGGACATTTCGTAGAGCACTGAGCCCAAGCCGGAGCCCACCTGCCATATGCAGCCGTGGTGTAGGCGCAGCCAGGCGCTTCACGGATATGTGCATCGAAGCGCCAGCCCTGCCACTTCAGATTATCGAGAAGATTGCGGGCGCGCCACTCCCCTTGTCGCACCGGTCTCGCAGCCGTGTGGCCGTCCACTCGCCGCAGGTGAGGATCTCGTGACTGGCCGGTGAGGGGTGATCCGTAAGCTCGCCGAGACTCAGCAGGCGCGGATGCATTCGCTCCGGGCTAGCTGGGCAACTCCTCCGAAGAGGTTGGCCATGTCAACGGACGCTGAGAGGCATCTACCTCGGGGGATCCCTGCTGCTTCCCTACTGATGCGCGGTCCGGGGTTCGCGGAGACCCCCGCGGTGGGAGCGCCGTCCGTCCTCGCGGCCGTGAAGATATGCCCCCGCTGCGGGGCGGCATTCGGGCCTGAGCTACGCTTCTGCCCTACCGACGGGTCGGGTCTGCTATCACCCGCCGGTTCGCGGGAATTGGTGGGGAGCGTGATCGCCGAGCGCTATCACATCCTGGGCAAGCTCGGCGAGGGGGGAATGGGCACGGTGTACTTGGCCGAGCATGTGGGCATGGGTCGACGCTGTGCGGTCAAGGTGATCAACCCCGACCTGGCGCACGACCCTGACTCGGTCAGCCGCTTCAAGCGCGAGGCGGCCAATGCCAGCCGCATCAATCATCCCAATGTCGCGGCGATCTACGATTTCGGAGACACCCGCGACGACGTAGTCTATCTCGCCATGGAGCTCATCGAGGGTGAGGCCCTCGCCGTCATTCTGCATCGCGACGGCGCCTTGAGCCCATCGCGAGCTGTCGAGCTCGCCCGCCAGACCGCGGAAGCGCTGGCGGCAGCACATGAGCTGGGCATCGTGCATCGGGATCTCAAGCCTGACAACATCATGGTAACCCGAGTGCGCGGCACGGAGATCGTCAAGGTCGTCGACTTCGGCATTGCCAAAGCGACCCGTGGGGCACATCAGCGCGTGACCCGCACAGGGTTCGTGGTTGGGACGCCGGCCTACATGAGCCCGGAGCAGCTTCTGGGCGAGGTGCTGGACGGTGGGAGCGATGTGTACAGTCTCGGCTGCATCCTGTACGAGATGCTCACCGGACAACGCGTCTTCGCCACGCCGAGTGGCGAGGTCTCGTTGTCGCGCCGGCTCAGCGAGCCGCCGCCGAGCCCGCGCCAGACCAAACGCCACCTGGCCAAGAGCCTTGATCGTCTGGTTGTCAAGGCCTTGGCCCGCGCGGCCAACGAGCGCTTCCAATCCGCGCTTGAGCTACGCGACGCTCTGGTCTCGGTGCGGCCCGACATCGAGCCTGAGAGTGGGTGGCCCGCTCGCTTTCGTTGGGGTAGAGCCCGCAAGCCCTCGGTTGAGTCCGGTCGTCGACCGGAGGTCGAGGTCGAAGCGGAGGTGCCCGCCGCTCCACCCCCAATGCCTCAAAGCGGACCGGCACCGCAGGAGGAGACCATGTCGGTGCCACTCGGCTGGGAGGAGGCTGTGCGCTTGCCCGTGCCCGACCCGACTTCGCTGGCTGCGTTGGTTCCGGCTACGCCCGAGCAGCAGACCTGGCGGAAAGGGCTAATGATCGTCGTTGGCTGCGTTGTCGCAGGGCTCGTGAGCCTGATGGTGTGGCGTTTCAGCCCTTCTGCTCGACAGGCGCAGAGCCGGACCGCTCTGTTGGATGCTGAGGCCGACTCGGTGTCTGAGCTGATGTCTATTGCTCGTGAGATCCAGACTTCGGACACTGGACAGGTCCAGCCGGCTCCGGAGCAACCCCCTTCCCC
>DASSED010000185.1:0-6963 GCA_035695405.1 Gemmatimonadales bacterium | reverse complement strand
GCAACCGTCTCCAGATCTTCCTGGCCCGGCTCCCGAAGATGAACGTGTAGATCGATGAGACCGGGCGTGACCACCTTGCCGGTTGCGTCGATCGTCACCGCCTGCTCCGGCGAACCGATGTCCCGGCCAATCGCCGCGACTTTGCCGTCCGCCAGATACACATCGGCAGCACCGTCGGCGCCCCGTGAGGGATCGATGACCCGGCCTCCCTGAATCAGGATCGGTCTCAATGCTCTTCCCCCTGAGCCCAGTCAGGCGAACCACCGGCGAGGAGATAGAGAACAGCCATCCTAACGGCCACGCCGTTGGTCACTTGCGGCAGAATGACGCTGTGGGGGCCGTCTGCCACATCGCTGTCGATCTCAACACCACGGTTCATTGGACCCGGATGCAGGATCAGCAAATCCTTGGGCGCCCGCGCCAAACGCTCGTTCGTGACGCCGAAGACCCGGTTGTACTCTCGAAGCGACGGGAGAAACCCAGCCTCCATACGCTCGAGCTGAAGCCGGAGAACGTTCAACGCATCAGCCCACTGAATGGCATCCTCGATCCGCGGGAGAATCGTGACACCAAGCTCCTCTACCTGTCGGGGCAGCAACGTTGCGGGACCGCACACCCCGACTTCGGCGCCGAGTTTGGTGAGTCCCCAGATGTTGCTCCGCGCTACTCGACTGTGAAGGATGTCGCCGCAAATGGCGACTTTGAGTCCTTTGATGCGCTTGAAGCGATCTCTCAGGGTGAGAATGTCGAGCAGCCCCTGGGTGGGATGCTCGTGCTTGCCGTCACCAGCGTTGATCACATTGGAGCGGATGCGCTGTCCCAGGAACTGCGCGGCGCCCGAAGCCCCATGGCGGATCACCACCATGTCGATCCGCATCGCCTCGAGGTTTTTGGCGGTATCCACCAAGGTCTCACCCTTACTCACGGAGGACCCCGCGACCGCTACGTTGACCGTATCGGCGGAGAGTCGCTTCTCGGCGAACTCGAAGGAGATCCGGGTGCGGGTGGAGGCCTCGAAGAAGAGGTTGACGATGGTCTTGCCCCGGAGCGCGGGAACCTTCTTGATGGCCCGTTCACTCACCTCCTTGAACGGCTCGGCGGTGTCCAGAATCAGCATCAGCTGCTCCGGGCTCAGCGGCTCCAAGCCGATCAGGTCCTTGCCTAACGCGAGCCCGCTCACGTTGCCCGCACCAGCTCGACGGCATCGCGTCCATCCAGCTCCGATACGAACACGTCGACCCGATCCTTGGGCCCGGTGCTCACGGTGGTGCCGACGATATCGGCCTGGATCGGAAGTTCGCGTCCACCGCGGTCCACCAGCACCGAGAGCAGGATTCGGCGGGGCCGGCCGAAGTCGGCGCACTCGTCCAGCGCCGCCCGCACCGTGCGCCCGGTGTAGAGGACGTCATCCACGATCACCACGGTCTGTCCATCGAGATCTGGGATGCTGGTCTCCCCAACGACCGGGCGGGGGCCAATAGTCTGCAGATCGTCGCGATAAAGTGTGATGTCGAGCTTGCCGCAGGGGATACTGGACCCTTCCGAGGAGTCGATCAGACCCTTCAGCCGGCCGGCGAGCTCGACGCCGCGCCGCTGAATACCAACTAAAACCAGAGTCTCGGTGCCCCGGCTGCGTTCAACGACTTCACTGGCCATGCGGGCCAAGGTACGGCCGAACGCACGATCGTCCAGGATGGGCGTGCGGGAGGGCATCGGGGCGGGAAGCTAGCCGGTATGAAGGTACGATGGTAGGTGGGTAGGAGGTAACTACACGCTACCCTTAAGATACGCAGGCAGCTGAGAAATCAGCTCCCCGGCACGGACAGGGCGGGATTCGAACCCGCGATACGCTTATGACGTATACACGCTTTCCAGGCGTGCGCCTTCAGCCACTCGGCCACCTGTCCTGAAGCGTTGCCGGGCGGCAACTTAGCCGTCTCGAAGAAGGAGGTCAACGTGAGGTTCCGCGAGTGACGCAGGCCTACATCACTGCGGCGGTCCGCACCCCAATCGGCAAGGCCGGCGGGGTCCTGGCCGAGGTTCGCCCCGACGATCTGGCAGCCGTCGCCATTCACTCAGTGGTCGAGCGCGGCCGCCTGCCGCGAGATCGAATCGATGACGTGATTCTTGGCTGCGCCAATCAAGCGGGTGAAGACAACCGGAACGTGGCCCGCATGGCGGCACTGCTGGCGGGTCTGCCGGTAGAGGTGCCGGGTCAGACGGTGAACCGCCTGTGCGGATCGGGACTTCAGGCAGTGGTGTCGGCGGTGCATGCCATCCGGTCGGACGAAGGCGACCTCTTCATCGCAGGTGGGGTCGAGAGCATGACCCGCGCGCCACAAGTGATGCTCAAGAGCGGACGTCCCTGGGATCGATCTCCTCCCATCGTGGCCGATTCGACCGTGGGCTGGCGCTTCGTGAATCCGCGGATGCCGGCAGAGTGGACCATCTCTCTCGGCGAGACCGCCGAGCGGGTAGCGACAATGTATGGGATCAGCCGGCAGGAGCAGGACCAGTTCGGCCTCGAGAGTCAGCGGAGAGCCGAGGCCGCGGTGCGAGACGGCGCGTTTGCCGATGAGATAGCACCGGTTGAGGTGCCGGGCGGCAAGCGGGTGACCTGCGACGAATCCCCCCGCGCGGGTCTCACCATTGAGGCGCTCGAGAAGCTTCAACCCGCGTTTGTCGCTCAGGGAACAGTGACGGCCGGAACTTCGAGTGGCATCAATGATGGAGCGGCTGCCCTAGCCGTTGCCAGCGAGCGGTCTCTGGAAGAGCTCGGCCTGGAGCCGCTCGCCCGGGTCGTCTCGACCGCTATTGCCGGCGTTGATCCAAGCTGCATGGGGCTTGGCCCGGTACCTGCCGCACGCAGAGCGCTCGCGCGGGCCGGCCTTGTGACAGCCGACTTGGATCTGGTGGAGTTGAACGAGGCCTTCGCCGCTCAGGCAATCGCTTGTATTCGGGAGCTTGGTCTGGATCCGGAGAAAGTAAACCGTTTCGGCGGTGCCATCGCACTGGGTCATCCCCTGGGTTCGAGTGGTGCCCGCATCCTCACGACGCTGGTGCACGGGCTGCGGCGAACGGGCGGACGCTACGGACTCGCCACGATGTGCATCGGCGTGGGACAGGGGATCGCCATGGTCGTCGAGGCCCAGCGCTAGCGCAGCAGTTCCCGCAACACCCTTCCCTGCCCACCAGCCGGTGCCTGAATGCCCAGGAGAAAGCACAGCGTCGGTGCCAGGTCGGCAATGCTCGCGGGGCCGCGCTGCGCACCGCGCTTCACCGAGGAGCCGAACCAGAGGAGCGGTACCCTGGTATCATAGGACCAAGGCGAGCCATGGGTGGTACCCACCGGCTGCTCCGCCGAGATGACATATGGCTTGAGCTCGTAGTATACGTCGCCGCTGCGTTGAGGATTGAAGCTCAGAGCGGCCGCCGAAGTCACCCCGCGCTCCTGCTGTTGGCTGAGCTCGGCGGCAGTGAACGCCCGCTCCACCCCCGCCACTCGTTGGGTGGCCTTCTGGGTGGTTTGCTCCGCGTCCTCGAGCGTGAATCCCCGCTGCTCGAGGGCCTTGCCGTTCAGATAGATCCACGGGGGCGCTATCTGCAGCAGCCATCCCGGCGCGGGTGGCGGGCCGAATCGGCGTCTAAGCGCCTTCTCGCTCGCGTTGGCGATGACGGATGGGTTTAATCGCCTGGCTCCGATCCGAGGATCTGTCACCAGCTCCGGCAGAGGCGCCACGCCGTGATCCGCTGTCAGCACCATAACCATGTGGTCGCGGCCGACCCGCTGGTCCAGAAAGGTGAAGAGCTCCTGCAGCAAGCGATCGGTTCGGACTGTTACATCCATGACCTCGTGGCTGTTGGGTCCGAACGCATGCCCGATGAGGTCGTTGGCCGAGAAGCTGATGGCGAGCAGGTCGGGATCATCATCCTCACCCAGGTGTTCGTTGGTGACCGCAGCTTCAGCGAATTGGACGAGCAGCTCGTTCTGAAAGGGTGATGACGTGAACGCGTCAAAGAATCGGGGAGAAGGGTCCGGCGGCAGCTGATGGGGAAAGACCCGACCCATCCCCGCCACGTTCTGCTCCGCAGCCACGAAGTCCGCCCCCTGAATCATGTAATCAGACGTCGGAAGCAAACGGTCCCAATTTCGCCCGGCATATGCTCTGACTCGTGCCGGAGCGTTGAACTGCCGAACCCAGTCGGGGAGCCCTTTCATGTAATACGTGGAGGTGACCACGAGCGAATCCTCCATCCAATACGCTCCGTTCGCCTGATGACCTCCCAACATGATGGCCGCCCGATCCTTGCCAGCGATGGTGAGCACTCGGCTGCGCCCGCCGTTGCTCCGCCTCAGCTCGTCTCCCACAGTGGAGCCGATCAGGTTGCGGGGTGAGCGTCCGGGCCCTGCGGCTCCTATCAGAGTCGCGGTGCTGTCCTCAGCGCAGTACTCCTGATGTCCACGGTTTCGGTCGTACCACTGGTTCGCCACGATTCCGCTGTGGGCGGGATAGGCGCCCGTGAGGATCACGGCGTGACCGGGGCAAGTCAGCGTAGTGGCGTGTTGATACGCGGCCTGGGTGAAGTTCGCGCCCTGGCGCAGGAACCGGTTGAAGCCCCCGCTTCGGAAATAGGGTCGGAAACGCTGAAGGTAATCGGCGCGGAACTGATCGATCACGATAACGACGACCAGCCTGGGAATAACAGGTGGAGCGGGTTCGACTCCATCCGCTCGACCAACCAGCAGCAGGCCCAAAGCGGCGCCGATCAGGAGATTCATCCGCTATGACCCTCTCCGCCGCTGGAACTCCGCTCTTGCCCGCCGAATGTCGTCGAGGACGGTCGCCTTTTCCTGCTCGGTGTTCCACGCCGAGTGCTCCTGGGCGGCGCGCGCCAGACGGTCGATCCAGGCAAGAAAAAAGTCAGCGTCCGAGCTCGAGCGGATCGGTCGGCCCCCAATAGTCACATAAATCGCGCCCGTGGTGGCATACGGATACACGTCCAGAACCGGATAGGTCGTACCCTCGCCTCGGGCTCGCAAGAGATACCAGCCACTCTCGTCAGTGGAGAACCTCATCGTGGTGGATGCTCGGGTGCGGTCACCGCGAAGCGGCACGGCAGCGATCACCTGGCCATTTCGAATGACCTCGAGACGGCTCACCGGCACGATCGACCGCAACCTCACCCGCGCCAGCAGCTCATGCTTCCCGGCCGGCAGCGATAGCTCCTGTCCCAATTCCTTGCCGTTCAGGGTAAATCCCAGGAGCGGTCCGTTGGTGGCAAAGCTTCGCCCCGCCTTCAGCGAGTCGAGGAAGCGTCGTTGACTGAGAGGCCGGCCGCTCCTGACGTATACCCGATTCATGCCAACGGGTCCTCGTAAAGAGGCGAAATTGGCCATTGCGTCGGTGCCAGCGCCCGCTGGAAGCTTGAAGCCGCAGTTGAGCAGCTGATACCAGACCTTCGCGGTGGCCTCGTAGCTATCCACGAAGCCGAGTGCCTCGTAGTAGTCGACTTTTCCCAGAGCCACATCTACCGGCAGCTCGTTGGTCAAGGCCTTGCTCGTGTCGGAAGGGTCGGGATAGCTGTCGATCGGGTGCACGTAGCCGGTGACCCCACCTTGTGCGTGCGCCAGGTCCATGATGGCAGCGTTGTCGGGGGCGATGCTCGCGGCTGCAGTATTGGCGTACCCTGCATATCCGGGAAGCACGATGTTTTGAGTGAGGCCGAGGAGACCGACATGGCCCCAGTAACTGGTGTGATACTCCTGGTCATGCGCGATCAGCGTAGCGGAAGTGGAAACCCGATCCGGAGCGCCGTTGAAGTACTCGATATCGGGGATACGGCCTTCCTTGTTGACGATCAGATTCTCGACCAGATGCAGATCCTCGGCTCGGGCTTGTCCAGCCAGCCGTGCCGGCGTGTTCCGGTAGGCTCCTCCATAGTTCATGTGCACATGAAGGTCTCCGCTGAACCAGCCTGCGGCGGGCAGATCCATCACCCGAGCGAGCACCGCCCGCACCGGAATCGTCGAACCGGTGACGACGGTGATGGTTTTTCGGAAGACCTGGTATTCGGGCCCGTGGGAAATTTCAATGGCCACCTGGCCCGGGGGCACAGTTACCGCTGACATGCCGGCAGTGTGGAAGTAGCCGTACTCGAATCGGCGCTGTCGGCGGTCAAAGCCATCGTCGGCGTGAAGCCAGGCGTTATCGGGCCCAAAGCTCCGGCCATCCGGAACCACAACCGAGACCCTCGCCGGCATGGACCGGCCGCGGGTATCAATGACACGAATGTCGAGATGAGCAACTGGATTCAGATAGATCCGTTGGGAGATCTTCACCCGCTCGATGGCACCTCCGGGAACGTCGACGATTCGGAGCTCGGTGTTGCCCGCCTCGTTGGAGATGAAGGCGATCCGGGTGCCGTCGGGAGACCAGCGAGGTGCCGTGGCATCACCAGCGCCGTAGGTCAGCTGGAACGGATCACCCCCATCGGCCGTCATGAGCCAGAGCTGGTTCCACTGACGGCCGAGATAAGAGCTGTAAACCACCCGCTTGCCGTCGCGGCTCCAGTCCGGCCGCGCCCTCCAGGTGGTCTCCTCGTAGTGGAGCTCGCGGGGCGCACCACCCGGGTGTGCCGCCATCCGCCAGAAACCACCCGAGCCCCAGATGTGACCGCGATTGGAGACGAAGATCAGCTCGCTTCCATCGGGCGACCACGTTGGAGAGAGATACTGGTCATAGACACCGTAGTAGTATCGGGGGAGGTGGCTGTCGCGATCCTCGGTGATTCGCTGGGGCGAGCCCAGTCGCCCACTGGAGTCCACGGACGCGACGTAGATGTGCCAGCGGCCCTGGTATGCGGTGGATACATAGGCCAGGCGCCGGCCATCGGGTGACCAGCGCGGCTCCACATTGACCGATCCATCCTCGACCAGCAAACGGTCGTCACCAGTTCGAAGAT
>DASSED010000184.1:0-8392 GCA_035695405.1 Gemmatimonadales bacterium | reverse complement strand
AATTTTTATCGAGTACCCCTTTCTGGCCGCCCTGATCGGGGTGATCCTCCTGGCACTCGGATGGTATCTCCGGAGGCGAACGCTTACCGGCATCGGAATCATCTGGCTCCTATATGCCGGCTACGAGACTGGCATGCAACGGCGATGGCTGTGTAGCGGGGAATGCGACATTCGAATCGACCTCCTGGTCATTTATCCGATCCTGGTTCTAACCTTGACGGTGGCGGGGGTCAGTCTGCTGCTTGCTCGTAAGGAATGGGGTCAGCGTGGAGGGAGACATGAAGAGTCATCGCATCATGGGTCACGGGGGCGTTCGGCTTCACGTGGTCGAGACCGGAAATAGCGCGGGCCGTCCAATTCTCTTCATTCACGGTGTATCGCAGTCCTGGCGTACCTGGACCCGCCAGATGAACTCGGATCTGGCGGACGATTACCGGCTGGTCGCGATGGACCTCAGGGGCCACGGGCTATCGGACAAGCCGGGCGAGGGATATGCCGAATCCCGACCGTGGGCCGACGATATCGACGCGATCATCCAGGCCCTGCAGCTCGATCGGCCGCTGCTCTGTGGCTGGTCGTACGGGCCTCTCGTCATCCTGGACTACATTCGCTTTTATGGGGAAGATGCTCTCGGCGGGATCGATTTCGTCGGTGGCGTGAGCAAACTGGGGAGTGAGGAAGCGTTAGCTCTGCTCACACCGGAATTCCTGGCACTGGTCCCGGGCTTCTTCTCGACCGATCCGAGCGAGAACGCGCGAAGCCTCGAGTCCCTGTTGCATCTTTGCTTTGCGACGAAGCTCGCACCCGAGGAGCTGGCGCTCATGCTGAAGCCCAGCCTGGCCGTTCCTCCGTACGTTCGGCAAGGAATGTTCTCTCGAACACTCGATAACGATGACCTCTTACCGACCCTCCGCAAACCGGTGCTGATCAGCCATGGGGCTCGAGATGCGGTGGTCAAAAGGATGGCGGTCGAGCAGCACCAGGCACGAGTGCCGCATGCTCAGGTGCACCTGATGGCCAACGCGGGACATGGCTGCTTCTGGGATGATCCGGCAGGGTTCAACCAGCGGCTTCGCTCCTTTGCCAACAGCCAGCCTTGAGAGGCCACTCCGCCAGCTGGGCCTGACCGCAGCTACTCAACACCGGAGAGACTGTCATGACGACTGCCACTGGAGATTACCGGCCGATCCATCTTGCGTCGAAGGCGGCCCTGATCGGCGAGCTCTGGAGTCCCCGCGTCATCGCGGAGCTCAATGACTATCAATTCAAAGTGGTGCGGATCCAGGGCGACTTCATCTGGCACGATCACCCGGAGACGGATGAGGCGTTCTTCATCCTGGAGGGAGAGATGCGGATCGATTTCCGCGACGGTGCGGTCACGCTCGGACCGGGAGACCTGTTCGTGGTGCCTCGGGGAGTGGAACATAAGCCATACGCGGCTGGCGAGGTCCGGCTGATGCTGATCGAGCCGCGCGGTATCCTGAATACCGGGCACGCGGGGGGCGAGCGGACTGCGGAAAACGACGTCTGGATTTAGCGAGCGCTCGCGGACCACCCGACACTATCTGCTGGAGATGAGGATGTCACTGGTACAGACCCTCGGGTCCGAGTTTGATTTTGAGATGGGCAACACTCGTCGCGTCCTGGAGGTCGTGCCCGGCGCGGACGCCCACTGGAAACCGCACCCCAAGTCGTATACGCTGGGAGATCTTGCGTCTCATCTCGCCACCCTGCCCCTCTGGGCCAGGCTCGTGCTCCAACAATCCGAATTGGACCTCGGCTCGCCCGCTAATGCCTCGATCGCCCGGGTTTCTTTCACTAACATCCCCGAGCTGCTCGAGCGCTTCGACCGCTACGTCAAAGAGGCGCGTGATGCGCTCAGCTCACTTGCCGATGGGGCCATGAGCGAGAAGTGGACCCTCAAGAGTCGCGGATCCACCATCTTCTCGCTCCCGCGAGCCGCGGCGTGGCGGGGATTCATCCTGAGCCACATGATTCACCACCGGGGACAGCTGACGGTCTATCTCCGGCTGCGGGACGTGCCGCTCCCCTCACTCTATGGACCGACGGCCGACACCCAACGATGAATGCTTGATAAAGGTCCCTTCCTGGAGCTCGGTCACCGCCCGGCGCAGCTCGTCTGATGTATTCATGACAATCGGCCCGTACCAGGCAACCGGCTCCTCGATCGGCTGCCCCGAGACCAGCAGGAACCGAATCCCTTCCTCTCCGGCTCGCACCACCACCTCGTCGCCCCGGTCGAACAGCACCAGCGAATGATTGCCGACGTCGTAGCGAGCAGGCGCATTGGGGTCGGCCCCTGACTCGGTCAGGACGCCCTGGGGATCGGAGGCGTCGCGGAACGTCCCGGAACCGGCGAATACGTACGCGAACGCGTTCCGGGTCGTCTCCACCCTGAGCCGCTTGCGCTTACCCGGTGGGACCGAGACGTCGAGATAGCTGGGATCTGCCGCGACGCCCTCCACCGGACCGTGCTGTCCCCAGAACTCACCACAGATCACTCGGACCCGGGTGCCGTCATCGTCCGTAACCTCGGGGATGGCGCTCGCCGGAATATCCTGATAACGCGGGTCGGTCATCTTGAGCGACGCCGGCAGGTTGGCCCAGAGCTGGAACCCATGCATCCGTCCGGCAGCATCCCCCCGCGGCATTTCCTGGTGCAGGATGCCGCTTCCGGCGGTCATCCATTGGACATCCCCGGCTGTCATTTTCCCCCGGTTACCCAGGCTGTCGCCGTGTTCCACCGAGCCGGCGAGTACGTACGTGATGGTCTCGATCCCGCGGTGTGGGTGCCAAGGAAAGCCAGCGAGATAGTCCTTCGGGTTATCGTTTCGGAAATCGTCCAGCAACAAGAACGGATCGAAGTCCTGAGTCTTGCCGAAGCCAAAGGCGCGCTGGAGCTTCACCCCTGCGCCCTCTATCGTTGGGGTCGTCTGAATGATCTCTCGAACCGGGCGGAGCGACATGGGTTCCTCTAGCTCAAAAATGGTCACGGGCGCGACACCGGCGTCAGCTGCCCCGATCACTACCAAAACAAACCGCGGTTCCCCGGTTCCTCTCAGGAGGGTCAAAACCGGCTGGCAACGATCCTGGTGAACCTTTTCTGTTGGGTTGCGTATCAAAGCTTCAGGGAGGTCCGGGTCGGCTGATGCCGTCTGAAGCTTTCAGTGCAGAGCTGGCCATCCATCGGCTTTCCTCCGCCGCCCTCTCGCCGGCGGTGACTGCCGCTGTGCTCGCGTTGTGCGATGGCGCCTACGGCGAGCCGATGGCGTCATACCTCGCGTCCGTTGGACCCGGCGAGCATCTGCTTGGCTGGCATGATGGGGCTCTGGTCACCCATCTCATGTGGGTCACCCGCTGGCTTCAGCCGGGCGAAGAACCGTTACTGAGGACCGCATATGTGGAGCTGGTGGCCACTGCGCCCGCCGCCCGGCGGCGAGGATATGCCACTCTCCTGCTGGAATATCTCCCCTCCCAGTTGGGAGACTTCGATCTCGCGGCACTTTCACCAGCGACTGAGACCTTGTATGCCCGCCTGGGATGGCGCTTCTGGCGTGGACCTCTCGGGGTGCGAACCGACCAGGGCCTCGTGTCCACACCGGAGGAGCAGGTCATGATTCTGCCGTTGCCCAGGACTTCCCGCCTGAACTTGGACCTGCCGCTTTCGGTGGACTGGCGACCCGGCGAGGTCTGGTGATGAAGCTACGCTTTCTTACGTCGGCGGCGGCGCTGGTTTTGTCGGCCCCAGCTGTAGGCCCTATCATCCCCCGGGCTGATCACCATCAGCACCTGTTCAGTCCTGCGATCGTCGAGCTTCTCGCCGGCGGCCCCAGCGGCCCCCAAGCGATCACAGCGCGCGATGTCATTGCCTTGCTCGACTCGGCCGGTATTCAGAAGGCCCTCCTGCTGTCAGTCGCCTACCTCTACGGCAGCCCTAAACGAGAGGTCGAGAACGAATATGCCAAGGTGAAAGCTGAGAACGACTGGAACGCTGCCCAGGCCGCCGAATACCCCGACCGGCTGCGCGCGTTCTGCAGCTTCAACCCGCTCAAGGATTATGCTCTGGAGGAGCTGTTACGCTGCTCCCGCAATCCCGGCCTTCGGCGCGGTATCAAGCTCCATTTCGGCAACTCCGACGTTCAGCTAGAGAATCCGGCACACGTGGAGCGGCTCCGTCGAATATTTCAGGCGGCGAACCGGCATCACATGGCGATCGTGGTTCACCTGCGAGCCTCCATCTCCCGGAAGCGTCCGTACGGTGTGGCTCAGGCCCAAATATTTCTGGACCAGCTGCTGCCCGAAGTTCCGGACGTTCCGGTCCAGGTGGCTCACCTCGCAGGAACCGGCCCGGGATACGATGACCCACCCGCGGACAGCGCCATGGCCGTGCTCGCTGCCGCGGCGGAACACCACGATCCGCGAACTCGCCGGCTCTGGTTCGATGTCGCGACAGTCGTTGATCAGAACATCTCGCCAGATAACGCCGGGCGCGTGGTTCGCCGAATCCGCCAGGTCGGCGTGGATCGGGTACTCTTTGGCTCCGACGCTGCGGCGGGCGAAAACCTCCGGCCCCGAGAAAGTTGGGCGGCGTTCCGCCGGCTCCCACTTAGCGAAGTCGAGTTCGCGACTATTGCGAAGAACGTGGCCCCGTATCTTCGATGAACTCCGACTCGAGCCGGGTGTCGAGCGCGTTTGGCGCTCTGTTGCTGGCTCAATCAGCGCATTCGTGCGAGGAGTACGTCGGTCGGCTGTGGGAGTCGTTTCCCCCGGCCCGCATGGTGAGCGGCCTGGTCTCCGATAACCTGGAGCGAGGCTTCGTAATTGCCAATGTCTCGCTGATCGCCTTCGGCCTCTGGTGCTGGGCGTGGCCGGTGCGTCGGGGATGGCCCATCGCCGCGCCGCTGGCGTGGCTCTGGGTGACGATCGAGCTCATCAACGGCATCGGCCACCCACTTTGGACACTTGTGCAGCGTGGTTATACGCCGGGTGTGGCGACTGCTCCTGTGCTTCTCGTGCTGGCGTTGTACCTCGCGATGCAACTGCGGCAGAGTACGGCGTAGGAGGGAGCGGAACGGCTGACTGAGCTTTGGATCAGCCGCTCCGCTGTCGCGGAAGTTACCCTTCATGCAGCACTGGTGCTACTAGGCCAGGTCCTTTGCCGGAGGGCGAAGGTTTTCCGCCGGATCGATGTGGACCAAGCCCGAGGAATTAAGAACTCCGGAGAGATCGACAGCATGCTCGGCGGTATCTACCGCGATCTCTACCCGTCCGTTGGTCACAACGGGAATGGCTTGCTCCGCGTTGCGGCCCGGCCGCCGGAGCGGTCGCCGAGTCGGACGCCAGGGTCCTACGGATCTATGCAGCTCAACGCCGATGGATTTGAGGTACTCGGCCAGCGCGTACATGGGGGTAGGCTCGTATCGCTGCCTGCGCCCCGCGTGGGAGATCGGTGTCCCCCGTCTGGAAACATTGCCGGATGCAGTCATGAACACCTCGTCTGAGAGTGCGCCCCTTTGCACTGTGTTGAGGCTAGAGCTTCCCAAACAGTCAGGCAGTGAGTTGGGTCACATGAGACCGACGACTGTGCTCGGATGGCTGGCAAGTAACTTCGTGGTCCATCAGGGCCTTCGGATGTGCCAAGTACTCACGTTACTGCTTCAAATCAGCGGCTGCAGAGTCCATCCGAAACAGAACCCTCAAGGTCCCGCCGACGCTCCGGTCCAAAGCACCACGCCGACTGTGAACCGAGTGGATTCGACGAAGGCAGCCTCGGTTGACCGACTGGTCCAGCCGGAGGCCCTCTCGGAAGGGCTACCCGAGAATTGCGACACGGCGTTGGCCACGACGCGCCAGGCACTCCGCATTGATGTCAAGCGCGAGGACGGCAACTTTCGCGATTCCTTCCGGGGCATACCCCATGTCGGCTGCCGGCTCAGCGCCGAGGGGGCCTTCGCAACCCTGCCCGACTCGGCAGGACCGGTGGCTGCGATCGAGGCGGCTTTTCAGCGACATGGCTGGCGATCCGATCTCCGCTATGAGGCTGACGGCCCCGATGGATCCGATGTGGGGGTCCGTCGGCGAGACCTGCTGTGCGTGATTCAGGGACGATGGGAAGGCGGTGACGACGAGGACACGACGCAACCGTCGACCGAGACTGACAACGGTTATCAGGCGATCGTGGAGTGCTTCCGGGACGTCCCCTCCAATAAGGACGCCGGTGTGCCGGACTCGATCTGGCACATCGCTTCGGCGGCTGGACTCGACAGCGTGTACACCATTTCGCTCCGACTCCAGTACCCGCCATACCTCGATGGCGACTTCGATGGCGACGGCGTGAGTGATGCTGCGGTGCTGATAGAGCACCGGGCCAGCGGGAAGATGGGGGTAGCAATCGTGCGTCGCGGAAGCGGACGGGTATCCATCGTCGGCGCAGGGATCTCGGGCGATGGACCACACGATCTCTCGTGGATGGATCAATGGGACGTTTTCCACCGTGGGGTCAGCATGGTCCTCGGCAATCCCTATCGGCCGACAACCCACCTCATCGCCGATGCACTGTGGATAGGGCGGCGGGATTCCGCGGGAGGATTCTTCGAGTGGAACGGAAGGGAGTACAGCTGGGAAGCAGGGAGACGGTAGGTGGGTAAGTCGTAATGACGTCGTTGGGGAAACAGGACCCTCACATCGACCTACCCTCCCACCCACTTACCGTCTACTCCACTAGCGCCGCCCCGCCATTTCTCTCCCCTCATAGGCGCGCCGCATCGCCGCGATATCAATCTTTTTCATCTTGAGCATGGCTTCCATGGCCCGGCCGGATTTCTCCCGGTCAGGATCGCCCATCATCTCGATGAGGGCAGTCGGGACCACCTGCCACGACAAGCCGTACTTGTCCTTAACCCAGCCACACTGCTGCGCGTTGGGGTCACCGCCCCGGGTCAGGTTGTTCCAGTAATAATCCACCTCTTCCTGATCCTGGCACATGACCTGGAAGGACACTGCCTCATTGAACTTGAAATGTGGTCCGCCGTTGAGCGCGGTGAAGGGCTGACCATTCAGCTCGAATTCGACGGTCATGACGCTACCGGGCGGACGCCCATGGGCTTCTCGCCCGGCTTCCGTGTAGCGGCTGATCTTTCCGATTTTCGAGTTCTTGAAGATCCCGGTGTAGAACCGCGCGGCCTCTTCGGCCTGGTTATCGAACCAGAGACAGGGAGTAATCGGTTGGGTAGAAGCCATGATGACACTCCTTTGTCGCAATTGAGTAGTAGTTCAACGCCGTCCTGCGGACGCCCCCTCTCGCGCCCGGAACGCGTCGGTCCTTTCGGGTTTTGCCTCGGCGAGCGCCCGCCGCACGCCCGCGGCGTCGAAATCGGCGGCGTACACCGGTGTCGCCGGCTGCTGCCGCCAGGATTCATCCAGCCCACCCGCATCCACGCCATCGAAGCCCAGCTGATCGAGCAACCGGATCACGAGCTCTTTCGCCCGGCGATCGTCGCCTGACACCGGTAGCGCGATACGCCCGGGGGTGCCCTGTGGTTTACCCAGCTCGAGCAGATGACGGGCGTAAATATTGTTGAACGCCTTCACCACTGGACGACCGAGCTGCTGCGATACCCAGCGACTCTCGGGGGTGCCGCTCTCGATCGGGTCGATGCGGCCGTCGCGTTGTTGCGGGTAATAATTACCGGTATCCACCACCACGACGTTGTCGGGAACTCCGTCGAACAGATCGCGTGGCAGTCCCGGGATGTTCTTCATGGGAATGGTGACCACCACGATGTCGCCGGCGCGGGCCGCCTGTTTCACGGTGACCGGTTGGGCGCCGGTCTCCTTGGCAAGCGCGCTCAATGACTCGGGTCCTCTCGAGTTGGCGACCAACACGTCGTGCCCCAAGGCTCTCAATCGCCGGACCAGTGTGCCGCCGATCTGCCCAGCGCCGATAATGCCGATTTTCATCGCTCCTCCTTGAATGCTGCTGCCGGCCGCGGCTGTCGCGGCCACTTCTCAGTCTAATCGGGCCGGTGTCCCCGTGCGCTGAGGACTCCAGCGGCGTCGCAGCCAGCGACGCCCCTCCCGCACCGCCCAAGTAACCGCAGCCGCGCCGAGTGGCAGTAGGAAGTAGACGAGACGATACCCCACCAACGCAATCAGCACCGAGGCGGTGGTCAGTGCCGGCGTAAGCCCCCACAGCATGACCGCCTCGAACACGCCCAGGCCGCCCGGTACCTGTGCCACCAGCCCTGCGATCTGGCCCAGGAGGTAGACTGCAAAGAACACGTGAAAAGGGACCCGGTGCGGCAGGAGGACATACAAGGCCGCGCCGGAGAACACCCAGTCGGCCATCGAGACGCTGATCTGAGTGAGGGCT
>DASSED010000183.1:0-19796 GCA_035695405.1 Gemmatimonadales bacterium | reverse complement strand
CTAAGTCCTGCGCGTCTGCCAGTTCCGCCACGTTCGCGTAACACAATATAGCTGACACCCAGCGCTGGTCCGGCGCGACCTCTCAGCTTTGCCAGGCATCACTCCGTTGTGCCCCCGAGTGCGCTATCGTAGCTTGCACAGACTCAGCTTAGGATCGAATCCCTTCGTGGCACCCGGCTCTGACTCCCGCATCCAATCGGCTCGAGCTCGCTCGGTCTGGTCCGCGAGCGCCCGGTATGGTCTCGCGCTGGCCATCGTAGGCCTGATCGCGGGAGCCATCCACGTCCTCAAGGCACTCGGCATCGAAGATGCCCGGCCGGCACTGCTGGTCGGCGTGGCTGCGGGTGCCTTGTACGGCGGCCTGGGCCCCGGTCTGGCAGGGTTGGCGCTGTCGCTCTTGATCGATCCGGATCCGGTAATTGGCCTAACCGGCGCCGGCCTGGTTGCGATCTGCATCGTCTTTCGACAGGCGCGCTCCACCCCCGAGCCTGATGCCTCCGTGCGTCCGGACCATGCGTCCGACTCCGAGGAGCTGAGTCATGAGTTCGAGGCCGCCCCGGCCGCACCCCCGCGGTTCGGAGAAGTCACGACCGAAGCCACCTGGCGGTTCCATCACGAGCAGCCACTCGACATCACACTCCCCGAAGACGAGCAGGTCGAGCACCTGTATCTCTATTCGGTGCTGGCGGAGTGCAACGACGCCTTTGCCCGAATGTACGGCTTCCGATCGGCAGCAGAGGTGGTAGGGACGCGGCTGGTCGTGTTTCTCCCCCCGTCCAACCCCGAGAACGTGGCCTATCTTCGAAGCTTTATTCGCAGCGGGTACCGGTTGGAAGATGCCCAGTCTCACGAGATCGATCGCTATGGCAATTCGAAGTTCTTCATCAACAATTTGGTGGGAATTTTCGAGCGGGGTGAGTTGGTGGGGGCCTGGGGCACCCAGCGGGATGTCACCGGGACCAGGGGGACCGGAGGATCTCAGGAGTATCGACCGCGGCTCCACTCGACGAAGAGCTCCTCGCAATAGCGGTTGGCCGCCCGCTGGCTTGACTTGGCTTTTTGCCCTCCAGTCACGACGAAGGCACAGAACTGAGCCACCGTCGGCTTTCCGTTCGGTCCAGTGCATTCCCGTATCGCTACCCGATTCACCGTTATCCAGACCGACTCTCCCGGGTGAGCTTTCTGCCACTGGGCGCACTTTCCGCCGGCATCCGGATCGATCTGCAGTCCGCTCGGCTGAATGACCACGGTGTCGGGGAGAGTGGCGTCTACCGAGGCCGGTGATTCCGATCGTACGAACTGCCACGGGGTACAGCTCTCCGTGAGTGGGGCGCCCGCATGGTGCGCGGCGACGCAGGAATGGCCGCTCACGGATCGACCAGTTGGTGGAGCCGCGAAGTATGCGGTGTCGGCAAAGATAGATGCCTTTCGGGTATGGACCACGCTGTCTTTTCCACTGTTCGCCAGGACCTTCACGTGAATCGAATCGGGCCGGCCACCAGGAGTGGAGAGGGTGAGATCCCACGAGACGACCACGCGGAGCGAGTCGGCGGCTGGGGTGATCAACGATCGTACGCCGGTGGTCTCGGAAATGTTGGGCAGGGCTGGGTGACGGGGCTTGTGGTTCAGGTATCCTTCGAACATGAGCGGTATGATCAGGCTGGCCAGCACCGTGTAGACGACCCAGTTTCTGAGATTCGGAGGGTGCGCCCGCGCTGTGGGGAGCGGGTCAGATCGGCGCCGGCGGATCCGGTGCACTCTGACCTCACCTTCCTCCGTCCCGGAGCTCTCGACTTCAGGAGTGCTCACTGTAGTACCTCGGTGCCTTGCTCGAACACCACATCGACCGGAATTCCTTTCGATTTCAATCGCGACAGATCCTGTTGCACCGTGGGCGGAATGCGGCCCCGCTCGGTCATGAAGGCTGAAACTCCGGCGTAGTCGCCGTTCCCCTGAAAACGAAGGATCTGCCCGGCAAGCTCGTCCACTGCCGCTTGCATCTTCGGAAAGTCGACCCGGTATTTGCCCGTCGAGTCTCGATCGAAGGCGCCTCGGTCCTGAAAGAAGGAAAGCTGCGTGGCATTGGCCCGTCCGTGGGCGTTGGAGGCGCCAAAGCGGATAGACCGGAAGATGCTTGCCAGGAAGGTGACGTAGTTGTCCTTGAGATCCTGATCCTTCAGCTCTCCCCGTTCGTGCAGCTTGGTGATCATAAAGAGACCGAGGATATCCGCCTTCCCCTCCTCCAGCGCGCCCGCCTGATCCTTCAGGGCTTCGCGCACCGTTCCCTTTCCATTGATGGTGTTCTTGATGCCGAGTCCGTGGGCTACCTCGTGGAACATGACGTTGGCGAAAAAGGCATCGAAGGTAATGCGCGCGCGCTGATCCGGAGCGATCAACTCATCGGCGATGGGCAGAAGGATCTTTTCGAACTTGGCTTGCATGGCATTCTTGAGCTGAAGCCGGCGGGTCCCCTTTTTAAGCTGCACCTGCTCGTCGTTCGGCAGATTGATCGCAATCGTCTTCGAGCCTGCATTAGCATCACCCGCGTAGTATATCGCATCATAGGCGTTGAGATCCGAGTCGGTCCCCGGCGTCTCCCGCTTGTATGCGTCGGGCACTGGGAGCGCCTTTTGAAGACTGGGAAGCATGGCACTGTACCGGGCCAGACGTGCGCTCCAGTCCTTGTCCTTCAAAAGCACAAATGCCTCATTCGAGGCCTTATAGCCGAAGAGCTCGTCCTCATACGTCTCGATCGGGCCGATGACTACGTCGATGCTGTTGTTCTTCATCGCCAACCAGGCATAATCGCTGGGTTGATAGTCATCCGTCTCGAGCGCCTTGGCCCGAAGCTCCAGATAACGCTTGAGGCCCTCATCGTCCGCCAGCGCCGCTGATTCCCGGAGTTTGACCACAGCCGTCTTGACCTCGGCGGCAAAGGCCTGATGGTAGGGGACTGCTACTAGGGCCCCGGAGGAATCCCGCCGGACGATGGTATAAAGGCTCTTGAGTGCCTTGGCGTGGTTAGGGGACCTCTTGGCGGCCGCCTCCAACTCATCTTTCGTCATGTCGTGGGGATAGAAACCGGCTCCGGCGGGCTTGGGCCCTACGCCCTCGACGAATGGGCTGTTGTTGTCCAGCCGATCCCAGGGGCCATAGTTGATCTCCGCGTACCGCCGGGTGGCTGGATCGTCGAGCTGCTCAAGCAGCGAGTCCCGGTTCCCATACGCCTGCTGCCAGAAGATGGCGTCCATTGCGCGCGCGGCGTCGATCAGCAGCGGAACCATCTTCCGCTCGTTTTCGGTCAGCCGATCGAGTCTGGCACCGAGCCGGACCGAGGTGTACTGGGCCAGCTTCTTTTCAATGGAGGAAGGTTTCGTTGGGAGGCTCGCTGCACCGGCGTTGGCGGGATTGCTGCGGCACGCGGCGAGCGCAAGGCCCGCCCCGGCCCACATGGGCCACAGGAATCCCAACGTCGCTCTTCGCATTAGCGACCCTCGAGCTCCCGGTCCCCCGGTGTGTGGCGGGCCGCACGACCGGTACCCGGGTGTGCCTTGGCCTCGAGGTAGCGTTCGCCTTTGAGCCGCACAAAAGTGACGAACTGCTCGTACTCGTCCTCCGATAAGGCATTGGCGATCGCCGGAATCAGACCCTTGACCAGCGTAATTCTCTCTTCCAGGGTCAGGAGATTCGCCTGGTCCACCAGCGCTCTGATGGCTGGGTGATTCATCCAATCGGTTTCTTGGCTGGTGGTCATCAGCAAAGCCCGGTGAAGGAGAGATTACTTGATTGCGGCGCCAGCGTGTGCCGCCAACAGGAGTGCCTGGTCGAGCTCGCCAAGGAGATGCGCGATGTCTTGCCATACGCCGATCGCCCCGGCGCCGACCAGCTCGTTGGCCGGAGTGCCGCCGGACAGCACACCTAGAAATACCACCCCGGCACCTTGGCAGGCATGGCCATCAAACACCGTGTCGCCCACCATGGCGCACTCGAACGGTTGAAGCTTCAGCCTTTCCACTGCCGCTTCGATGATATCCGGGTCAGGTTTGCTGGCGGAGGCAGCACTCTTCGTGGCCACCACATCCACCAGCTTGGTGAGATCCAGTCCGGCGCTGGCGAAAGTCGCCCTGAGGTGCTTGTCGTCGCTCGACGTGGCCAGCGCGGTTCGGATCTTTCGCTCGCGAAGCGCCGAAAAAATGGAGGGGACACCGGGGAAGATCCGGAATCGCTCCCGCTCGGCGATGGCGAGGAACTCCTCCTTTTGCGCCTTCCTCAACGCCTCTCCCTGGCGCCGCTCAATGTCGTCGCCCAGGATGGCGGGGACTAGCTTATCCCCGCCCTTCCCGATCTCAGCTTCGATGCGCCCGACCGGCACATGCTGGCCGAAGCGCTCGAATGCTCTGCGCCACGCTTCGACATGGGACGGGTTGGTGTCCACCAGGGTCCCGTCGACATCGAAGATGATCCCCTGTCGAGTCATTGAGGTATTTACGAGAAGTCTATTCAGCCAGCTTGATTCGTTCTACCCTGCGTCCCTGCGCGCGCGGGTTGTAGACCCTCAGTGTGACAATGCTCCCGGGCTTCTGGGCATTAAGGGCATTTCTCAGGTCGGCTTCCGTCCGAACCGGCTTATCCTCGACCGACAGGATGATGTCGGGGCCGTTCCGCTGCGGATCGTCCAGCAACGTCTCCCACGAGGGACCCCCAGGCGTGACATCGGTCACCACCAGCCCCCGCATGCCATTGGGCAGCTGGAGCTGTTGGGCGATGTCGGGCGTGACCGGCTCGACGCTGATGCCCAGGCGGTTCATGACCGCACCGCCGGATGCATTGTCCTGATCCGAATCGTCCTGATCGGTACTAGCGACCTGCGGGGTGTCGTTTAGAGCCTGGAGCTTCACGTCGAAGCTCTTGCGGACCCCGCCCTTTCGGGCGACATCGACTTTGACCACATCTCCCGGCCTCCTGAACCCGATAACCTGCTGGAGCTGGCCCACCCGCTCAACCGGCTTGCCATCCACTGCGATGATCACGTCACCGGGGACGATCCCGGCTGCCTTGGCCGGAGAGTCGTCGTTGGGAATGTCCTTCACCACTACCCCACGGATCTCGGGCAAACCCACGTAGGCTGCATCATTCAGAGTGACGTTGTCGATCGACACACCCAACGCGGCCCGATGCACCGAGCCAGTCTCGATCAGCTGGTTCATGACCGTGCGGGCCAGATTGATCGGAATGGCAAAGCCATAGCCGGAGTAAAATCCGGTTTCACTGGCAATTGCCGAATTGATACCGATGACCTCGCCCCTGACGCTCACCAGAGGTCCGCCGGAGTTGCCGGGGTTGATGGCAGCGTCGGTCTGGATGAAATCCTGAATACTGCCCACTCCCCTTCCAGGAAGTCCCTGAAGCGCACGGCCTTTGGCACTCACGATCCCGGAGGTGACTGTAAAGGTGAGGCCTTCTCCCAACGGGTTGCCGATGGCCAGCACCCATTCGCCGACTCTCGCGTCGTCACTATTACCCAAAGCCATTGGCGGCAAACCCTTGGCGTCGATCTTGAGCACCGCCACGTCGGTGTTTGGATCGGTGCCGACCACCTTAGCCTTGAATTCTCTTCGATCAAGAAGCCGGACCGTCACCTGCTCGGCGCCCTCGACTACGTGGTTGTTGGTCAGGATATAGCCGTCCGGCGAGACCACGAAGCCGGAGCCGCTGCCCTGCTCGATTTCGGGCTGCTGCCGAAAGCGGGGGAAGAACCGCTCCATTCCCGGCGGTATCCGCTGCTTGGAGGCCTGTTCGGTGCGTTGAGAGCGGATGTACACGACACTGGGCTTGACGTGCTCGGAGACCGCCGCAAAGGCTTCGCTCAACTGCTGGAGCGACCGGGCTTCGGGAATCGAAGGTGGGGTGACCTGGGCAATGGCGGCGTGACTCTGCTGCTGCGCCGTCGAGCGGCTGGGCAAGTCGAGCAAGCCGGCAAACAACAACCCGAGCGCGAACGCCAGGGCAACCAAACCACCGAATTTGAGCCAGTTTAGCGAACGTGCGGACATCGAGCGGTCCTTCGGTGAAGCGTTGGAGTAGACTGTCTTTCAGGCAATTTAACAGTACCGGCCAGGGCCAGGGTGAGTTTCCGCACAGGAGGTAAGAGGAGAGGAACTAGGGGCAAGAGGACTTGGATGGAAGAGTGGAAGCGTAAAGCGAGAGGTAAGGGGAGGAGACCAGGCAAATCGCTGGCCTCTCCCACCTTACCTCTTACCTTTTACTTCTCACCGCTTACCGCTTACCGCTTACCTCTCACCGCTTACTTCTTGTCGTCGACGATCTCATAGTCTGCCTCGACTACGTCATCCTGGCCGGCTCCTGGCTCCGCGCCACCGCTCGGAGGCGGCTGCTCTCCGCCCGGCTGGCTTGGACCACCTCCGGTCCCGGTTGCGCCTGCTGCCTGGTAAAGGGCAGCTCCGGCCGCGGAGTAGGCCTGATTCAGCTCATCGAGTGCCCGGCGAATAGCGTCGGTCTCGCCGGTTCGGAGCGCCTGACGGGCTCCTTCCAGGGCTGCTTCTAGTCGGGACTTGGCATCGGCAGGGAGCCGGTCCGCCCATTCCTTGCTGTCCTTATCCACTCGGTAGACCAGACTGTCGAGTTGATTTCGAGCTTCGATCTGCTCGCGCCGGGACTGGTCCTCCTGGGCGTGTTGCTCCGCAGCCTTGACCATGCGGTCGATCTCGGTATCACTGAGTCCGCTGGAAGCCTCGATCCGGATCTTCTGCTCCTTCCCGGTAGTCTTGTCTTTAGCCGAGACGTGGAGAATGCCGTTGGCATCGATGTCGAACGTGACTTCGACCTGGGGCATGCCTCGCGGTGCGGGCGGAATTCCGGTCAGCTGAAACTTGCCGATCGTCCGGTTGTCCTGCGCCATCTGCCGTTCGCCCTGGAGCACGTGGATCTCGACCGTGGTCTGGTTATCCTCCGCCGTGGAGAATGTTTCCGACTTCTTGGTCGGAATGGTCGTGTTCCGCGGGATCAGCACTGTGGTGACGCCGCCCAGAGTTTCGATACCCAGCGACAGCGGGGTGACATCGAGGAGGAGTACATCCTTCACTTCGCCGCCCAGCACGCCGCCCTGAATGGCTGCACCGATCGCCACGACTTCATCCGGGTTGACGCCCTTGTGAGGCTCCTTTCCGAAGAAGTTCTTGACGATCTCCTGCACCTTGGGCATACGGGTCTGGCCACCGACCAGAATAACCTCATCGACCCGCTTGGGATCCAGACTGGCATCCTTGAGGGCCTGCTGCATCGGGGGAATGGAGCGCTGGACGAGATCGTCCACCAACTGCTCGAACTTCGCCCGGGTCAGGGTGATGTTCAGATGCTTGGGGCCGGACTGGTCCGCCGTGATGAAGGGCAGGTTGATGTCGGTTTGGGTGACGCTCGACAGCTCCATCTTGGCCTTTTCAGCAGCCTCCTTGAGGCGCTGAAGAGCCATCGGATCCTTCGATAGATCGATGCCTTGGTCCCGCTTGAATTCGGCCACGAGCCACTCGATCAGGCGCTGGTCGAAGTCATCTCCGCCGAGGTGAGTGTCACCGTTGGTGCTCTTGACCTCGAACACCCCTTCGGCGAGCTCCAGCACCGAGATATCGTAGGTCCCTCCGCCGAGGTCGTAGACCGCGACTTTCTCTTCCTTCTTCTTGTCGAGGCCATATGCTAGGGCCGAGGCCGTCGGCTCGTTAATGATCCGGACCACGTCGAGGCCTGCGATCTTCCCCGCATCCTTGGTAGCCTGGCGCTGGGCATCGTTGAAGTACGCCGGGACCGTAATGACAGCCTTCTCCACGGTGCCGCCGAGATAGTCCTCAGCTGTCTGCTTCATCTTCTGGAGGATCATGGCTGAGATCTCGGGCGGGGTATAGCGCTTCCCCTGAATCTCGACGGCCGCAAGCCCATTGGGCCCTTCCACGACCTTATAGGGCAGCCGCTTGATCTCATCCTGCACCTCACTGAAGCGACGTCCCATCAGGCGCTTGATCGAGAAGATGGTCTGCTTAGGGTTGGTGACGGCCTGCCGCTTGGCCACTTGGCCAACCAGGCGCTCGCCGTCTTTGGTGAATGCCACGACCGACGGGGTGGTCCGGCCGCCTTCCGCATTCGGGATGACGACGGGATCGCCGCCTTCCATGACCGCCACGACCGAATTGGTCGTTCCGAGGTCGATTCCAATGATTTTCGAAGCCATGTCCACTCCGGACTGATCGAGAAATGTGTCAACGTATGCCAAATCGGGCCAACGGTGCTGCTTTGCGGGTCCCAGGAGCAAGGGGCATACCGCGCTTACCTGCCGATTTGGCGCATAGGCAGTTCAGCCGGGCGTGACTTGGCTCACGACGCAAGCCTGAATATGGCAATAAGGTAGGTGCGTGGGTCCGGTCAGCTGAGTGGGGGGTCAGCCATCGGTGGCGCCAATTGGGGTGTCATACGATGATTCAACGAACGTGAGGAGGTAGCCATGCTGTGGACCATCTTCGTGATACTCCTGGTGCTGTGGTTGCTCGGAGTGGTCACGTCCTATACGCTCGGTGGGTTCATCCATGTGCTGCTGGTGATCGCTGTTATCCTGGCCATCATGCAGCTGATTCAGGGCAGACGAGCGATCTAGCCGGACGGTTATCGCGTTCACTGCGGGGCCTTCCTGATTCCTGCATACCGGGAACCTCAGGTAGGCCCCGTTTGATATTGATCGGATCTCTGGACTGAGATGCCAATGCCACGCACTCGCACCGCGCGATCTCCCAAAATCCGTTACGCCGTCGTGGGGCTCGGACATATCGCGCAAGTAGCCGTGCTTCCGGCCTTTGCCCACGCGGAAAACTCCGAAGTTGCCGCCCTGGTGTCCCACGATCCGGAGAAGCTGACCAAGCTGGGGCGGCGATATAAGGTCAAAAATCTCTTCAGCTACGATCAGTACGCCGACTGTCTTCAGAGTGGCTTGGTCGATGCCGTGTACATCGCGCTCCCCAACCATCTCCATCGCGACTATGCAGAGCGTGCGGCCAGGGCAGGGATTCACGTTCTCTGTGAGAAGCCCATGGCCGTGACGGAGGAGGACTGCATCTCGATGATCCGGACAGCCGAGGAGCACAACGTCAAGCTGATGGTGGCATACCGGCTGCACTTCGAGGAGGCGAACCTCAGGGCCATCGACCTGGTCCAGAGTGGGAAGTTGGGTGACGCCAGGCTCTTCGATTCGGTCTTCACCATGCAGGTCAAGGAGGGCGACATCCGGCTGGGCCCGAGGGAGCTGGGTGGCGGGACCCTCTACGACATCGGGGTCTACTGCATCAATGCCGTGCGGAGTATTTATGGTGCGGAGCCGATGGAGGCGGTGGCCTTCAGCTCCAACAACGGCGATCCCCGATTCCAGCAATGCGAGGAGATGACCAGCTGCATACTGCGGTTTCCCGGGAAGGAGCGCCTCGCAAACTTTACGTGCAGCTTCGGGGCCGCCGATGTCTCCAGCTATCGAGTGGTGGGAACCAAAGGCGAGCTCAGCATGGATCCGGCGTACGAATATGCGGGTGAGCTGGTTCAGCACACCACGATCGATGGACGAACCCGCCAGCGGACCTTCCCCAAGCGAGATCAGTTCGCGCCCGAACTGATCAGCTTTTCCGACTGCATCCTGACGGGAGCCGATCCCGAGTCGTCCGGCTGGGAGGGTCTGGCCGACGTAAGAGTCATCCGGGCGCTCTATCGGTCGGCCGATACCGGCGCTCCAGTGACACTCGATCCCTTCGACAAGTACAACCGTCCCTCACTCGACCAGGTCATCAGTCGGCCCGGCATCCGAAAGCCACAGCTAGTGAACACCGAATCGCCTAGCGAGGACTGATCTTGGCTCGGCTATATTGAGCCATGTTCCCCTACCGCGACGACAATCCGACATTGGATACGCCGGTGGTCACCTTTCTGATCATCGCTGCCAATGCTGCCGTCTGGATTTTCGTTCAGGGGATGGGAGCGGAACCAAACCTTTCCCGTTCGGTCTGCGAGCTGGGACTCATCCCCGGTGAGTTTCTGGGCCGGATTCCCGAAGGATACCGAGTCCCACTCGGTCCATCGATGGCCTGTGTACTGGGCGAGGAGCGGAGTTGGATCACCCCGCTCACCTCGATGTTTCTCCACGGCGGGTGGTTCCATCTGATTGGGAACATGTGGTTCCTTTGGGTCTTCGGAAACAACGTGGAAGACTCGATGGGGCACTTCCGCTTTCTCGCCTTCTATCTCTTATGCGGTCTCGCCGCTGCCGCCACTCAGACCTACACCAGTCCTTCCAGCCCAATTCCCATGGTAGGAGCCTCGGGTGCCATCAGCGGGGTGATGGGCGCCTACATCGTCCTGTATCCCCGGGTCAGGGTGCACATGCTGGTCATTCTGGGTTTCTTCATCACCCGAATCGTTGTACCGGCCTATCTGATGCTGGGCTACTGGTTTGTGATTCAGTTGATCGGCGGAGGACTTTCCCAAGAGGCGGGTGGAGTCGCCTTCTGGGCCCACGTCGGCGGCTTTGTGGCCGGTGCCTTGCTGATTCATGTCTTTCGCGATCCGGCGTTGGTGGCCAGACATCGTGCCTTGGCCGCAACTACCGAGGGGCTGGTCTATCGAGAGCGGTGAGGGACGCTAACTTCCTCTCATGTCCGACACACCGAAACAACCGCTGGTCTCCCCCTCGTTGGTAGAGCCCTTCGATGTGCCGGTCGCACCGCGCAATCCTGGCACACCCCTCTATCTCGATTGGATCGAGGAGCTTCACGTCAATCGGAGCGCCGTCGAACGGCGGGCCGCGACCCTCCGAACCAGGAGAACCGTCAAGCGCGAGTGGCAGGCCGCTTGGCTTCTTCGAGCGGTCACCCTGATGGACCTGACCACCTTGTCGGGCGACGATACTCCCGGCCGGGTGCGGCGCCTCTGTGCCAAAGCTCGCCGTCCAGTGCGCCTCGACCTGCTCCAGGCCATGGAGGCGACGCAGCTCCCGATCCGGGCCGGTGCAGTCTGCGTCTATCACGCCATGATAAAGGTTGCCATCGAGGCACTTGAAGGCTCCGGGATCCCGGTTGCGGCGGTCTCGACGGGGTTTCCGGCCGGACTCACCCCGTTTGAGCAGCGCATCGATGAGATCCGGTCATCGGTCGCGGCAGGGGCGGAAGAGATTGATGTGGTGATCACTCGAGCGCATGTGCTCACCGAAAATTGGGACGCGCTATACCACGAGGTTCGCGCCATGCGGGACGCGTGTGGCGACGCCCACATCAAGACCATTCTCGCGACCGGTGAGCTGGGCACGCTCCGAAACGTGGCCCGGGCCAGCGCCGTCTGCATGATGGCCGGTGCCGACTTCATCAAAACCTCCACCGGCAAAGAGCACGTCAACGCCACTTTACCAGTGGGCTTGGTGATGGCGCGCGCCATCCGGGACTTTCGGGAGCGCACGGGACATTTCGTAGGGCTCAAACCGGCTGGGGGCATCCGGGCTGCCAGGGAGGCGCTCGACTGGATGGCGCTGGTAAAGGACGAGCTCGGCACCCGCTGGCTTCGTCCTGACCTGTTCCGCTTCGGTGCCAGCTCGCTCCTGACTGACATCGAGCGTCAGCTCGAGCACTTCGTGACCGGCCGCTACTCGGCGGCCCACCGCCACCCAATGGCCTGATGGCCTCCATTCCTGACATTTATCACAGCATGGAATACGGACCGGCTCCGGAAGGGGCTGGTCCGGCGAACGATTGGCTCCAGGCGCATGGGCGTCGCTTCGGGCTTTTCATTGACGGCAAGTGGACCACAGCTGAGGGTGAATCCTTCGAGACCCTAAATCCCGCCAACGGAAAATCGATTGCGCGTCTGCGGCAGGGCGGTGCGGGCGAGGTGGACCGCGCGGTTGCCGCTGCGCGAAGGGCTCAGCCGAGATGGTGGGAGCTCGGAGGCCACGGGAGAGCCCGCTATCTGTATGCCCTGGCCCGCCAGATCCAGAAACACAGCCGTTTCTTCGCTGTGCTGGAGTCACTCGACAACGGAAAACCGATCCGCGAGTCCCGCGACATCGACGTGCCCCTGGTGGCTCGTCACTTCTACTATCACGCCGGGTGGGCTCAGCTGATGGAGCGGGAGCTGGCGGATCGGGTACCGGTCGGGGTCATCGGCCAAATCATCCCCTGGAACTTCCCGTTGCTCATGCTGGCCTGGAAGATTGCGCCCGCACTGGCGATGGGAAATACGGTGGTGCTCAAGCCCGCCGAGTTCACCTCACTCACCGCGCTCCGCTTTGCCGAGTTGTGCCAGGAGGTCGGCTTGCCGGCAGGAGTGGTGAATATCGTCACCGGGGACGGCCGCACCGGTGAGGCACTCGTTACTCATCCCCAGGTTGACAAGATTGCATTTACCGGCTCCACGGAGGTCGGGCGAATTATCAGGACCGCGACGGCGGGAAGCGGGAAGAAGCTCTCGCTGGAGCTGGGCGGCAAGTCTCCTTTCGTCGTGTTTCCCGACGCCGATTTGGACAGCGTGGTCGAGGGCGTGGTGGACGCGATCTGGTTCAACCAGGGCCAGGTCTGCTGTGCGGGGTCTCGGATTCTGGTGCAGGAGGGAGTGGCGGAACGCCTGACCGGAAAGCTCAAAGCCCGAATGGAGACGCTTCGAGTGGGAAGCCCCCTCGACAAGGCCGTGGACATGGGTGCGATCATCGCCCCGGTCCAGCTCCAGAAGATTCAGGAGCTGGTGCGCCAGGGCGAGGAGGAGGGCGCCAGGTTGTGGCAACCCTCCTGGAGCTGCCCGAAAGAGGGTTGGTTCTATCCGCCCACCCTCCTCACCGACGTGTCTCCCGCGGCGGTCGTGGCTCAGGTAGAGATTTTCGGACCGGTCGTCGTGCTGATGACCTTCCGGACGCCAGCTGAAGCCGTCGAGCTGGCCAACAACACCCGCTACGGTCTGGCGGCGAGCCTCTGGAGTGAGAACATCAACCTGGCGCTGGACGTGGCTCCTCAGCTCAAGGCGGGAACGGTCTGGATCAACTGCACCAACGTATTCGACGCGGCCAGCGGCTTTGGAGGCTACCGGGAGAGCGGCTTCGGGCGTGAGGGTGGAAGGGAGGGGTTGCGGGAGTATGTGAAGTGGAGCGGAACGAGCGGAAAAAGCGGAAAAAGCGGAAAAGGCGCAGATGCGGCTTCATCCCGGGCGATCTCACGGGCTCGGTCATCATCGGCCGGTTCCGCTCGTTCCGCTCGTTTCGCTCGTTCCGCTTCTTCCGCCCTCCCTCCGATCGACCGCACTCCCAAGCTCTACATCGGCGGCAAGCAGGTGCGACCGGATTCCGGGTACTCACTACCGGTAATCGATCGGTCTGGCCAGCGGATCGGAGAGGTGGGCCAAGGCAACCGGAAGGACGTCCGCAACGCAGTGGAGGCAGCGCACAAGGCGGCGGACTGGTCCCGAGCCACCGCCCACAACCGGGCTCAGGTGCTCTACTACCTGGCTGAAAACCTGGCGGCGCGAAATGACGAATTCATCTCCCGCCTGGCGCAGGTCTCCGGTGACAGGTCATCTGCCGAGCGGGAAGTCGAGCTTACCATCGAGCGGATCTACACCTACGCCGCGTGGGCGGACAAATACGACGGCCTGGTGCACCATACACCGTACCGCAACGTCACCTTGGCAATGCCGGAGCCGATCGGCGTCATGGCCGTGATCTGTCCGGTACCTTGTCCTCTTCTGGGGCTGGTGTCCACCGTATTGCCCGCCATTTCAATGGGCAACACGGTCATCACAGTTCCCTCCAACACCCACCCTCTTGCGGCGACTGATCTCTACCAGGTGCTCGAGACGTCGGATGTGCCCGGGGGCGTGGTGAACATCGTTACGGGTCATGCGGATGAGCTTACCCGGGTGCTCGCGGCGCATGATGACGTGGACGGAATCTGGTATTTCGGAAGCGGGGAAATGTCGGCCGAGGTGGAACGCCTGTCGGCCGGGAATATGAAGCGGACCTGGGTTGACCTGGGTTATGGCCGCGATTGGACCGATCCCGGAGCCGCAGGTGAGGAGTTCCTGGAACAGGCGACTCAGGTCAAAAACATCTGGATTCCTTACGGCGAATAACGCGGCCCCTTAACGGCCGGCAGGTCCACTGTGCGCCGGCGCCTCCCCCCGGTCCTCGGCGTGGTGCTTGATCGATCGTCCCTCCACCAGGAACACCACGTCTTCGCCGATGTTCGTGGCCAGGTCCGCCACCCGCTCCAGGTTGCGACTCACCAGAAACAGCTCCATTCCCGAGCCGATGGTATGCGGGTCTTCCATCATGTGAGTGATCAGGATGCGAAACACCGAGCCGTGCAGCGCATCTACCTTGTCGTCCCGCAGGCAGACCTCCCTGCCGGCCGCGGCATCACCCCGGATGAAGGCCTCGAGCGCGTCCGATAGCATCTCCCGGGCCAGCCGCGCCATCTCGACGATCTCCGGCTCCGGTGCGATTGGGCGGCTCTGATTGAGCCGCTCGGCCGACTGGGCGATGTTCACCGCATGATCGCCGACCCGCTCGAGGTCGTTGGCGATCTTGAGCGCGGAGGTGAGCATCCGCAGGTCGCGAGCCATCGGCTGCTGAAGCGCGAGGAGATTGATGCACTGCTCCTCGATCTCCACCTCCATGGCGTCGATCACCCTGTCGCCCTTGATCACCCTCGCCGCCTTCTCGCTGTCTCGCTCGAGCAAGGCATCCACGGCCAGCCCAAGCGCCGCCTCCGCCTCACCCGACATGGTGAGTAGGCGGACCTTGACGTGACTCAACTCGTCGTGAAAATGGCGATGGACATCGAACGTCATCCAAACCTCCCCGTGATGTATGCTTCGGTGCGCTCCTGCGCCGGTTTGGTGAAGAGCCGCTCGGTCTCATCGTATTCGATCAGCTCGCCCCGGTCGAAGAATCCCGTGTAATCCGACACCCGCGCCGCCTGCTGCATGTTGTGGGTCACGATCACGATGGTATAGTGCCGCTTCAGCTCAAAGATCAGCTCCTCCACCTTTTGCGTCGCGATGGGATCGAGGGCGGAGCAGGGCTCGTCCATGAGCAACACTTCCGGCTGATTGCCCAACGCGCGCGCAATGCAAAGCCGCTGCTGCTGCCCGCCGGACAAGCCGGTCCCAAGCTCGTCGAGCCGGTCCTTGACCTCATCCCACAGGGCCGCCTGGCGGAGACAGCGCTCCACCAGGTCGGGCAGATCCCGCCGGCTGACCAGCGCGTTCAAGGCCGGTCCGTAGGCTACGTTGTCGTAGATCGTCTTGGGAAACGGGTTGGGTCGCTGAAACACCATGCCCACCCGCTGCCGCAAGGCGACCAGATCGGTTCCCGGCGCGAAGATGGAGGTTCCCTCGACCAGAATCTCGCCCTGGCTCCTGGTGCCAGGAATGAGATCGTTGAGCCGGTTGATCGACCGCAAGAAGGTGGACTTGCCGCAGCCCGAGGGCCCGATGATGGCGGTCACAGACTGGCGCTGGATCGAAAACGTCAGGTTGCGTAGCACCTGGCGCGCGCCGTAGAAAAAGTTGAACTGCCGGATATCGACTGAGGGTGGCTCCTCGGTCCCGGTGGGGAGCGGTCGGCGCGGAGCCAATGTCGGCCGAGGTGATGGAGTAAAGGGCATGGGGGGCCGCAGGGTGGCGCTCATCCGAACCTTCCAGTGATGTAGGCCTCGGTCTGTTCGTTCCGAGGGGCGGTAAAGATTTGCCGCGTCGGTCCGGTCTCGACCATCGTCCCGAGATAAAAGAACGTGGTGGTATCCGACACCCGCGCCGCCTGCTGCATGTTGTGAGTCACAATCACAATGGTAAAGTCCCGCTTGAGCTCGAACATCAGCTCCTCGATGCGCTGCGTCCCCTGGGGGTCGAGGGAAGCGGTCGGCTCATCCAGGAGAATCACATCGGGGGAGGGGGCAATGGTACGAGCCAGGCAGAGACGCTGTTGCTGTCCCCCCGAGAGCGCCATGGCGCTGGCCTTGAGCCGGTCCTTGACCTCATCCCACAGCGCGGCCCGCCGAAGCGACTGCTCCACGATGCTGTCGAGCTCACGCCGGGGAAGCCTGCGGTCCACCTGCAGGCCGGCGGCCACGTTCTCGTATACCGACATGGTGGGGAATGGGGTGGGTTGCTGGAACACCATGCCGACGCGACGCCGAAGCTGCATCGCGTTGATCCGAGGGCCATAAATATCTTCGCCATCCAGGAGCACCCGGCCGGTTATCCAGCCATGCTCGGACAGCTCGTGCATCCGATTGAGGGTACGGAGAAACGTAGATTTGCCGCAGCCGGACGGACCGATCAGCGCGTGCACCCGATTCTGAGGAAACGAGAGCGACACGCCTTTGACCGCGGTGAACTTCCCATACATGGCGGTCAGCTTGTCCGTCTCCAAGCGGGCTCGGCCTGGCTCCGCCTGCGGCGGAGTCGGGACCGCTGGAGGGCGCACCTCGGGACGGCGGCTCAGCGCGGGCTCAACCATTGAGCGAATAGCGTCGGCTGATGGCGAGCCTGGCCCCTAGGCTCAACACGAACACCACGAGGATCAGAACCAGAGCCGCCGCCCAGGCATAGCTGTGCCACTGAGGATAGGGCCCAGTGGCGTAGGTGAATACGGTGAGCGGCAGGGCTGCCATCGGCTGGGTCAGCTTAAAGCTCAGGTACTGGCTCCCCAGCGCGGTAAAAAGGAGCGGTGCGGTCTCACCGGCAATCCGGGCGATCGCCAGTAACGCGCCCGTGACGATCCCCGGCAAAGTAGTCCGGATCACAACGGAGAGGCTGGTTCGCCAACGGGGATACCCCAGCGCCAGCGCCGCCTCCCGCAGCGAGTTGGGCACCAGCTTGATCATCTCCTCGGTGGTTCTGAGCACCATCGGGATCATCAGCAGCGCCAGCGCGACGCTCCCCGCGAACGCGGAGAAGTGTTTCTGCTGGGCCACGATCCAGGCCCAGGCAAACACCCCTACTACGATGGACGGCGTCCCATTCAGGACGTCGGCCACGAACCGAGTGAGCCAGGTGAGCTTGCTGGTGGGATATTCGGCGCAATACACGCCTGCCCCAATGCCGATGGGCAGCCCCATCACGCTCGCCAGGCCCACGATCAATAACGTCCCGACGATGGCATGCAGCACCCCGCCCCCGCTCTCCCCAGCAGGTGCCGGCATCTGACTGAAGAAGCTGAGCGAGAGGCTGCTGGCACCCTTCACCACCAGATTGAAAAGAATGAGGAAGAGGGGAAGCAGGGCCACGACCACGGAACCGAGCATCAGGCCCACCATGAAGTTGCTCACCCCCCGCCGCAGCACCCGCCGGTTCATATGGCGCTACTCCCTGCCCCCGAGCCCCGGGCTACCCGCCAGATCAGGAGGCGTGCGCCGGCGTTTACCAGCACGGTCACTGTGAAGAGGAGGAACGCCACATAGGCCAGAGCCGACAGATGCATGTCCCCCACGGCCTCGGAAAACTCGTTGGCTATGGCTGCCGCCATGGTATAGCCCGGAGCGAAGAGCGATGAGGCGATCTCATGCCGGTTGCCGATCAGCATCGTGACCGCCATCGTCTCGCCCAGGGCTCGACCTAGCCCTAGAATGATGGCGCCAATGACTCCCGATCGAGCATAGGGCAGCACTGCCGTAATCACCGCTTCCCATCGGGTGGCGCCGAGTGCCAGGGCGGCTTCCCGCTGGGTTCCGGGGACCGCCAGCAACACCTCCCGCGACACCGACATGATGTATGGCATGATCATGATCGCGAGGATGATCCCCGCCGCCAGCATCGAAGGTCCGTAGATGGGACCCTGAAACAAGGGAATGAACCCGAACAGCTTCCTGACAAACGGAAATGCCGTGGTTCGAAGCGCCGGGATCAGCACGAAAATTCCCCAGAGCCCGTAGACCACGCTGGGAATAGCGGCCAGGAGGCCGATCAGGAAGGCCACGGGTTGCCGTACCGACTTGGGCGCAAACTCGGTCAGATAGATCGCGACGCCCAGTGAGAGCGGTACCGCGATGACCAGCGCGATGAGCGAGGAGAGCAGCGTGCCGAAAACGAGCGGGAGCGCCCCGAACTCCTCCGCCACGGGATCCCAGGTGCTGGTGGTGACGAAGTCCAGCCCGAACTGATGGATGGCGAGCGAGGCACCGGTCCACAGCTGGTACACCAGGAACCCCAGCAACACCGGAATCGCCAGGGCAGCCAGCGTGAGGATGAGCTTGAAGGCGCGGTCGCCATAATTGATCCGCTCCAGCGAGACGCTGGAGACGCGGGGAGGCAGCTCGGCTTCGGGAATGGCACCCATTGCGGGATTCTAGACCTGGTTATCTCCCGGTCCGTCACTGCCACGTAACGAACTGGTCACGGTTAGTTCACAGCTTCATTCGCTGCTGAATCACCTCGATGAGCGGGACTGGCAGCGGGGCATAGTGGAGGTCGGCCGCCATGCGCTGGGCCTCAGGTCGAAGCATCCATATCAAGAATTCATGCAGGACTCTGGCCTTGACCGTATCGGGTGACTCCTTGTGTGCCAGGATCCAGGTGAAGCTGGCGATGGGGTAGGAGTCCGCCCCAGGCGCATTGGTGATGGAGACCCGAAAGTCCGACTCCGCACCCAGCTTGGTCGCAGCGGCCGCGGCCGATACGGTCTTGAGCATGGGCTCGACGAACTGTCCGTCGGCATTCCTGATCAGTGCCGCCGGCAGTCCATTGGAGATGGCATAGATCAATTCGACGTACCCGATCGAGGCCTCCGTCTGCTTTACCTGCTGGGTCACGCCTTCGTTGCCCTTTCCGCCCAGTCCGGTGGGCCACTCGACCGAGGTGGCCCGGCCGACTTTGCCTTTCCATACCGGGGACACCTTGGAGAGATAGTCGGTGAAGATGTAGCTGGTGCCCGAGCCATCGGAGCGGTGAACCACGATGATGTCCTGGTCCGGCAAGCTCACCCCGGGGTTGAGCGCCATCAGCCGGGGGTCGTTCCACTTACTGATGCGGCCGAGGAACACGTCGGCCAGAGTGGGACCATCGAAGCGCAGCGGCTTCTGTCCCAAGGAGGGCAGGTTGTAGGTGGTGACCACTGCCCCCATGACGGTTGGAATGTGCTGCACGTTCCCCTTGACCGCCTGCACCTGCTGGTCGGTCATCGGTGCATCGCTGGCGCCAAAATCAATCGTGCCTTCGGTGAACTGGCGGATCCCACCTCCGGATCCGATCGACTGATAATTGATGCGCACGCCGGTCTCGCGAGCATAGGCATCGAACCACTTGCTATAGAGCGGAGCGGGGAAGGTCGCGCCTGCGCCGGTCAGTGCCGCGGTGCCGGTGGTGGCCGACGAGGCCGGAACATTTCGGCGGACAGTAGCATGGTCCCCCCCACAGGCGAGCAGGGCCACTGAGCCGAGACTGAGAAGCAGGGTACGGGACATCGACGTCTCCGGAGAGATCGAGGCTAAAGTGCAGGTGCGCCGCCGGACGCGCAAACGGCCGACCCGGGTGGGCCGGCCGATCAAGAGCGTAGGCTCGTGCTACCGTTCGGCGATGGTCTTTCCGCTCGCTTTGAGCGTCGGGAGCCGGGCTTGCACCAGCGAGACCACGGGTGCCGGTAGCGGGGCATAGTGCAGCTCCGCCGCCATGTTCTGCGCCTCGGGCGTGATCATCCAGGTCAGGAAATCCCGCATGAGCTTGGCCTTGGCCGCGTCCTTATTGTCCTTCTTCACTAGCAGCCAGGTAAAGGAGGCGATGGG
>DASSED010000182.1:0-14125 GCA_035695405.1 Gemmatimonadales bacterium | reverse complement strand
CCTCCAGGCCGTTGCCGGCGATCTCTCGCTCCAGAGTTCTCCGCATCGGGCCCTTACCTACCACGACCCAGTAAAGCGAGGGCAAGTCCCGGACCAGGAGAGCCGCTGCATGAACCAGGGTGGATTGGGCCTTTTCGGGGGTCAGCGCCCCCAGATTAAGGGCAAGCTGGGCCTCCGGCGGGAGGTTCAGACGTTTGCGGACGTCAAGCCCTGAGTCATCTGGCGACAGGTGGACTGCGTCAGAAATGACTGTGATACGCGCCCGAGGCACCCCCGCGGCGATGAGGACGTCTCGCACGGCATTGGATACGGCTATGATGTGATCGGCTCGCCGCCAGAACCCCGAGCGCTTGAGGGGAAAGACGACTCGGCGAGTGGCAACGAGACGACTCCCGGTGAGTCGAGCCGCGATACCGGCCAGGACCAGCGCATGGGCGTCATGGGCATGCAGAAGGGATCGATGGACGCGGAGCTTGGTGGTGACGGCCGGAAGAACCCGGGGATCCAGGCTGAGCTGCCAGGAAACGGGACAGACCGGCACCCGAGCGGTCTCGAGTCTCTGCGCCAGTTCCGATCCCTTGCCGGTGATCACCACCTGGTCGATACCTCGCCGGGCCAGCTCGCTGGCCAGCAACCAGACCTGCCGTTGTCCACCTCTCCACTCCCGCCCCGAGGCGATGTGGACGACGGCGGGAGTCACGTCCTGGGCAATACGCCGGCCGGCAGGGATTGGGTGTCACGCATCGGTGGGGGATTGCTTTCGCGGACCACATCCGCCAGCAGAGTCCGAAGCTCTGCCAGGCTGAAGGGCTTGTGGAGGTAGGGGCGGTCAAGCGTCTCCAGGAACGCCAAGGTGTCGCCCCTTACGGTGTCCCCGGTGCTGAAGACCAGCCGCCCAGCCATGGCTGGATTGCGCCGGGACAGCTCCTCATAAAATTCGCGGCCTCCGAACCGGGGCATCCTAAGGTCCGAGATGATCAAGTCAAACTGCTCCTGGTCGACACGCTCGAGCGCTTCCTCGCCGTTACTGGCAACGACCGGCACGTGTCCCCATGCTTCGAGCGTTGCCCTCATGTAATGCAGGATGTGCGGCTCATCGTCCACCACGAGCACCCGCAGTCTTCTCGGGGGTGATCGATCTGCGGCAACCGTTTCCGGCAGGGCGCTCCGGGTCGAGAGTGGAAGCTGGACGGTGAATGTAGATCCTTTCCCCTCTTCGCTCGAAAGCATGATGCGACCGCCATGCTCCTTCACAATTCCCTGGCTGATCGACAATCCCAGGCCGGTTCCCTCGCCTTCGGCTTTTGTGGTGAAGAAAGGCTCAAAGACCTGGGCGGCAAGCAGCTCGGACATGCCCGGCCCATCATCGATGATGTCCACGGACACTCCATCGAGCCAGCGCCGAGCGTGGACGTGGATGGTGCCCGGTCGGCCGGTGGAAGCGATGGCCTGGGCCGCGTTATTGATCAGGTTGACGAACACCTGCTGGATCTGATTGGGGTCCACGTCCGGCATTGGCAGATCGGGCTCGACTTCGATCGAGGCCTCAACCCGATGGGCCATCAGCTGGTTTCTGAGTAGGACGAAAGTCGCATCGAGTAGAGGCTTGAGGGCAGTCGGGCGACGTTGGTGGTCCTGTTTGCGAGCGAAGCCGAGCAGGTTCCGCACAATACTCGAGGCTCGCTCGGCTTCCTCCTGAATAACCGTCAATGGCTCCCGGATGCTCGCCGGCACGTTGGGGACTTCGGTCAGGAAATCGGCGAAGCCGAGCACCGATGCAAGCGGATTGTTCAGGTCGTGGGCGATACCGGCGATCAGTTGCCCGATGGCAGACATCTTTTCCGATTGAATCAGTTGGTCTTGCAAGCGGCGCCGTTCGGTTTGATCATCGAACAGGAGAACCACCGCTGAACGATCCGTTGTGCTAATCGGCACAGCGGTAACGGCATAGGTGCGCTCACCGGTGCGCAATTCGACCTCCCGGCCCGCTCCTTGCTGATCCAGAGCCCGCTGGAGGTCGTTGGCCCACTCCGGTGGCACGAATGCCTGCCAGGGCCGGCCGATGAGGCTAGCCGGAGGAGCGTTGACCAAGTCGGCAAAGGCCCGGTTGGCACGGCGAATGGCGCCACTCCGGTCCACAATGCAGAGCGCCGGTGAAATGGCATCGACCACCTCCTGCCAGGTCCGGCGTCCGTCGTCATGAAGGTCGATGAGTCGGGCACTTTCGAGCGCGATGCTGGCCTGTGACACCAAACCTTCCAGCAGGACCAGGTCGGCGGGGCTGTAGCGACCTGTCTCACCGCGCGCGGCGATGGCCCCGGTTACTCTACCTTTAGCGACGAACGGTGCGATCAACCAACTTCCCGCCGCCAATGGGGGAGGGGTCAATCCGGCATCTCGAAGTATCTGTTCCAGGCCGTCTTCGATGAGCAAGGGACCCCGCCGGGTCGCGAGATCGAGCAACGGGCGGGGATTGGAGCGTCCCGGCGGCCATCCCAGCACGAAGTCGATGGTTTCGGCCTCGCGTTGGAAAAGGGCTACGGCGATCTCGCTGGGGGTAAGCGTTTCCCGGACGTGTCGCACCAGTAGGTCAATGACCGAGGCCCGGCGGAGCGTTCCCGCTACTTCCTGACCGAAGACAGTCAGGCGTCGGACCAACATTAGGTCGAGACCCGCAGGCGCGTCCGCTCGCGACGCGATCTTAGCAGATGGAGGGTTCGTCATGATTCGTGCGAATACCCGAGGCCGCCTAACAGGAGCGGACCTGCAACTGGTGGTTCTGCTCTTGAGCCGAGGTTCCGCCCATCGCAGGGCCTACCTGGAACGGCGGCTGATGAATGAGGGTCCTGACGCGCTACTCGACGTGCCCGATCTGCTCGAGCTGCTGTTGACCGTTCGCTCGATGCTGGTCCCGTCCGAAGCGCTGTTCTTCTACGTTCTGGCGCGGCACGCGTTGAGACGCTCCGGCCTCGACCACCGCGACCTCGCCGATTACCTCGCCGCACTTCTGCTGGAGTTCGGCCAGCGGGACCGGGCCTGGCGGATCGACTGGAACGACGATCAACGACATCGGTACCTGGTGGACATTGTGGCCGACCTCGAGGCCACGACTGGCGAACGCCGATTCAAGGTAATGGTCCATCTCGGCAATTACGCGCTATGGCTGGCCGGGCTCTTTCCCGATTATATCGCAGCCCGCCGCCTCCGCAAAGCCGGCCCGGATGTGGGCTATTATGATGCCATGGGGAGGCGGGGATTTGGTCTGGCATCGGACCATGAGCTGGCCGACCATTATGGTTTGGGTGCCGTGCTCAAGACTGCAGCCGAGCAATTTCCTGCACTACGAAGTGCGCTGAACGGCGTGAGCGATCGCGTCCTCTTTCCCTCGTTCGGTCACTGATCCCGTGCGGGCGCCGCCCGCCTCCTGCACCAGCGCACTGAAGAGTCCACCATCCGGCGCCTGCCGTTCCAGATGCATCTCCTCCGGATGCCACTGCACCGCCAGCAACCAGGGCGTTCCGGGCGGGCTCTCGGCCGCCTCGATCACGCCATCTTCAGTCCAGCCGACCGCCACGAGTCCCGGCGCCAGGTCCTTGATTGCTTGATGGTGGGAGGAATTCACCGTCACTGCGTTTGTGGCCAGGGCAGCGGCGGCCCGAGTACCGGGCTGGATACGTACTCGGTGGGTCCGCAAGTCCCTCGGACCTTCTGGCCTGTGGTTGATTTCACTGGGCCGTTCCGATGGCAAATCCTGGAACAGGGTGCCCCCCAGCGCCACGTTGATCACCTGAATCCCGCGACAGATGCCGAGGATCGGGAGCTCGCGCTGACGAGCCACTGCGAAGAGTGCCAGTTCAAACAGATCCCGTTCCCGGCTCGGTGGGCTCAGCTGAGGGGAAGGCTCCGCGCCATACCAGGCGGGATCCATGTCTTCGCCGCCGGTCAGGATGAGACCGTCTACCCCCTCGAGGGCGCGTCCAGCGATAGAGGGTCCGATCAGGGGTGAGAGAATGAGGGGCACGCCGCCAGCTGCGAGAAGGGCTTTGACATAGGCACCGTTGACACCAGTGCGATCCGCTCCGTCCCAGGTACGAACCACCCCGCTCACTCCAATTCGCGGGTGAGTCACTGAATCACCGAATCGGGAAAGAGAGGACAGCGCGGATCTTCGTATTTGGCGGGGTCTACCTGAATCCCCAGCAGCGGCACGCTGGAGCTATCGAATGAGACGGTGCCGATCTCGGGTGCGTTCTCCACCGGCGTTCCCTCGAACAGGAGGACTCCGTGCGCGTTACCCGACCGGTCTACGATCAACACGCCAAAACCGGGCTTGGTATTGGCCGGGAGGCTTCCATTCATCCCGATCACCACAATCGAATCGGCTCGGCCGACCACGGCCGAGTTTGCCGGCCCGGCCACGAGGCGCACTACCAGGCGTTCCGGCAGTTTTCGCGGGGCAGAGGTAAGTGTCTGACCGGCGACCCCGAATTGGCCCAGAAGCGCGGTCGGTCCCGCCAGCGCGGCTAACCCGCAAGTGGCTGCTGCGGTCGAGCTCCTGCCGCCGGCCGAACGGTCACAGGCGAGGCTGAGACAGAGGCAGGCAACCCAAAGAGATCGCATGGCTCAAGATAACGCGTCGAAGGAGGGCTGAGCGAGTGGCCCTCACGTCCAACTTTGAACGGTGAGCCAGGTCTCTCGGGTGAGTCTCACACCACTGGCAAAGCGAGCCTGAAACTGAGCTCGAAGCCCGGGTGCATGGTGCTGCAGGTAGCGGTCGAGATCCGCTTGACTCTGGGCGAAATAGCGGGTCCGAAACCGCGCCGGCGAGGCCCGGTCGAAGTGGATCTGCTGAAAACATCGGGTGGCGAAGATGGCCGGTATGTGTTCCAGTCTCATGTGGGTTTCCACCTGGTCGGCCAAAGAAGCCTCAACCTGAAGTGTGACCTCGTAAAGGATCATCACCGATTCCTCGAACCTGTGAGGCCAATCACATCACGTGCCGAGCTGGTAGAGGTATGCATCGGATGGCAGTGCGGAGTTGAAAAATGGTCGCGCGATTCGAAGATCGCTATGAGGCCGGATGTAGGCTGGCCACCGCGCTGGCCCACTACGCGGGCCGCTCGAATCTGCTGGTGCTCGCCCTTCCCCGCGGTGGAGTCCCGGTGGGATATGAAGTGGCACGCGCCCTCCACGCCCCACTCGATGTACTTCTCGTTCGAAAGCTTGGCGTTCCGGGCCAGGAGGAGCTCGCCATGGGCGCCATTGCCTCCGGCGGAATCAGGGTGTTGAGCGAAGAAATCGTGAACGCCCTGGGGGTCCCGGAGCGGTTGATCGCGACCGTGGCGGCCAACGAGGAGGCGGAGCTCGCCCGGCGCGAACGAGCTTACCGGGGCGATCGGCCCCCGCCGCAGATCAAGGGAAAGATCGTCATCCTGACCGACGATGGCCTGGCCACCGGCTCGACTATGCGGGCAGCCGCCGCAGCAGTCGGTTCCCAAAACCCAGAGCGGCTGGTCATCGCCGTTCCAGTGGCACCATCCGAGATATGCCATAGCCTGGGGCAGGTGGCCGATGAGGTGGTGTGCGCAGTGGCTCCGGAGCCTTTCCTGGCCGTAGGCAACTGGTATCGCGACTTCTCCCAAATGACTGACGAGGACGTGCGTGGGCTACTGGCCGTGGCAATGGAGGCCCTTCACGAGGTGCGTTGGATCGGACCGCCGGGGTGGGACCACGGGGAGCCGCCGGAAACATTCCCGACTGAACCTGATCCTCGCACTTAGCGCGTAAGCTGCGCTATCAGCTGACGCAGATTCCTCCGAGCCGAGTTCTCATAGCGATCCCGGAACTCCGCTGTCTGGTAGATGGTTCGCCGCCGGAGAAAGCCAGCCAGGATTTCCGAGCGGGTACTGCGATACACCGGCTCCGGGACCCAGGCATACTCCTGCCGGATTCGGCGCTCATAATCCTGGAACGTCCGCGGATGCCGGCCGAAGATTGAAAGATCGATGTCACAGACCAGTTGGGCGTCGCGAGTGTCTGGCAGTGTCAGGTGGCGGGTGGCGAGAATCATTGCGGCTATGCGGTGGATGGCATCGAGCCCTATCTCGGATGCCGTCAGCGCGGACTGCGCCAGCTTCGCACTTTGCTCTTCATTGTCGATGGCCGAGGGGATATACACTGCGTCGTGAAACCAAAGAGCCGTCTCCACTTCCTCCGGCCGCTCGGCCAAAACCCTATTGCTGTCTAGTTGGGCCAAACAGTCATTGATGTGATTGGCTGTGTGATAAACCCGGCCAGCCTCCGCATACGCCTGCACCAACTGGGCGAGAATGGCGCGGCCGTCGCCTGACGCCCCCAGCGCAGCCCAGAGTCTGGTCCACCGCTCCGGGTCCAGACCACTTCGTTGGCCAGGCACTACGTCACCGCGGCAGCGCTCGAGTTACCGTGGGCTTCGAGGAGAGAGGTACACCAGGCGACTTCGATCTCCAGCTGTTCGATTTGCTCACCGGCTTCAGCCAGACACTCCTCCCGCTCGCGCCCCTCGATGACCACGTGCAGAGCGGCCACTACTTCGCGGAGCCCTTCCAACTCGTACGTCAGGAGTTGGTGATAGCGTCTCGCCGCGGGTGGCCAGCTCGGCGCCAGTCGTCGGAGCTCGGCCTTGCGATCGAGGGTATGCTCGATGGAATGGCGCGCCGCATAGTCCTCGGCTGCTATGCGAGGCCGCCGTCGCTCGAGCGCCGGGGCCAAAAAGGTCAATCGGCGGCGGTGCTGGCTCCGGAGCCGCTCCAGCTTTCTCAGCAAGCTGCGCAAGGTGAGCCCCACGCCCGCCTCCACGGTAAGACCGGCTGCAGCCATCTATGTAGTCAGGAAGAGCCCGATTATACCCTGGAACCCAACCACAGCATAGGGGACTGCTTCGCTTGACGCTCATTTCCTCGCGTCCTAACATTCGATCTTCTTCCTGCAGTCTCCCCCCGATCGGTCATGGCTCAGCTCTTCGGTGAGGTGCTCATGAACCGGGCTCACGATCTATGTTTGAAGGTCTGAAAGCCCGGCTGGACCGGCTGCTTCGGGATCATTCCCGAGCCAATCCGCGCGCGAGGGCCGCACTGTTACGCGAGGCTCTTATCGAGGCCAAAGTGGGAGTGAGTACCATCCGAGACGCGCTTGCGACCACCCAGCGGGAGCTGGAGGCCGAGCGACGCGATCTGGAAGCGGCGGAGCGGCGAGGCCGCCTGGCTGCCGAGGTGCCGGACAGCGAGACGGTCTCTGTGGCCCAGCGATTTACCGCTCGCCACCGTGAACGAATTCAGGTGCTGGAACGGAAGGTCGCGGTTCAGCGGGACGAGCTGGTCCTGGTAGAGCGTGAAGTGGCCGAGCTCATGGCGGAGTTCCGGGCCGCACGGTCGGAACCAGGATCCGAGAGCGTCGACGCGGCATGGCGCGACCTCGAGGCAGCCGGTGGGAGCCGGCCCGGAAGGGGCCTGGATGAACCACCCGGGCCAGTGGCGAATGACGAGCAACTCCGCCAGCAAGCGGTCGAAGCGCAGCTGGCCTATCTGAAGAAGAAGTTTGGAAAACAACAGTAAAGTGTAGGTTCATCTTGGCCACAGCAGCTGTCCGCCCTCCGCGGCCCGCACCACCAGAGCTCGATACCCGCTTCTTCGGCCACCCCCGGGGTCTCTCGACCCTGTTCTTCACTGAGATGTGGGAGCGGTTCAGCTACTACGGGATGCGAGCGCTGCTGATCCTCTTCATGACGGCCCCGGTCGCTGCTGGCGGGCTGGGTTTCGATACCTCGCGCGCCGGTCCCATCTACGCGCTCTACGTCAGCTCGGTCTATCTGCTCTCCGTCCCGGGTGGCTGGGTTGCCGACCGGGTGCTGGGACTTCGGCACACCGTTCTGGTGGGTGGCATCATCATCATGTCGGGGCACATCTGCCTCGCTATCCCCTCGATCGCGACGTTCTATCTGGGATTAGTCCTCATCGCAGTCGGCACCGGGCTGCTCAAGTCCAACGTCAGTGTTCTGGTGGGGAAGCTCTACCAGCCGGATGACGTGCGGCGTGATGCGGGCTATTCCATATACTACATGGGCATCAACACCGGGGCGCTGATCGCGCCTCTGGTGACCGGGTGGCTGGCCCAGAGTGAGAGCTTCCGCGGGATTCTGGCATCGGCCGGCATACGGCCCGAGGTCTCCTGGCACTGGGGGTTCGGCGCGGCCGCTATCGGCATGTTCTTGGGACTGGTGCAGTACGTCCTCGGTGGCAAATATCTCTCGCCTGACGGGTTGCATCCCGTACGCCCCAGCGATCCGGCGGCGGCCCAAAGAAATGAACGTCAGATTCGCTGGATCGGGATCGTTGCCATGGCCGCGCTGATCATCATCGGCGCTCTGGCCATTTCGGGCACGGTATCCTTCGACCCTGAGATCATCTCCCGAAACTTCGGCTGGGTGTTGATCGCGGTGACGGTCGCGTTCTTTGCGTGGCTCTTTCTCCTCGGTAAATGGACCGCCGACGAGCGGAAGAGCTTGGTGGTGATCGCCATTCTCTTCCTCGCTGCCACGGTGTTCTGGATGGCGTATGAGCAAGCCGGCTCCACCCTGAACCTTTTCGCCGAGCGAAGCGTCAACAACAGTGTTGTGGGACACGCCTTCCCAGCCAGCTGGTATCAGTCATTGCCGCCGCTCTTCATCATCAGCTTTGCTCCGGTCTTTGCTGCGCTCTGGGTGCGGTTGGGAGATCAAAACCCTTCCAGCCCGGCGAAGTTTGCCATTGGGCTGACCCTGCTCGCTCTCGGCTTTGCCGTCATGATCGGCGCAGCCACCACCGCTGCCGGTGGCACCCGGGTGAGTCCGCTGTGGCTGGTGGTCTCGTATTTCCTGCAAACCCTGGGAGAGCTGTGTCTCAGTCCGGTCGGCTTGAGCGCCATGAGCCGACTGGCTCCGGCGCGCATTGCCGGTCTGGTGATGGGCGTTTGGTTCCTGGCGCTATCGGTGGGGAATTATCTGGCGGGGATGGCATCCAGCCTGTACGAGGAGATGCCGCTGCCAAAACTCTTCACTATCGTGACCTTAACCGCCCTGACCGCGGCGGTGGTGCTCGGGCTCTTGATCAAACCGGTTCAACGGATGCTCCAGCGCTCGTAAGCGCTGTCAATCGGGACGTTCCGTCTCGTACACCAGTACTTCTCCAACCTCGTCATCCTCATCCGAGGCTACCGGTCGCATGCCGACCTTTTCGGCAACGTGGACCGCAGGCGTGTTCCAGACTGGAGCCAATGCCCGGACGGTTCGTACCCCGGGCTGCGCAAAAGCCCACGCGACCATGGCCCTGACTGCTTCAGTCGCATACCCCTGGCCCTCATAGCCCGGATACATCGCGTAGCCGATCAGTACCGATCCGTCGATCTCGGGCATGCCACCGAACGCCACCGAACCGACCGCCTCCCCACTCGCCTCCCGCACCACGATCCAGTTCCACCATGGGGCTTCCCCAGGAAGCCTTCGAAGCCGGTCTCGCACCACGGGGAGCGACTCGGCCATATATGGCGGAGGTGCCACCGGGTCGGGAAAGGTGGCACCGGTCAAGCTCTTCAGTTGCTGCGCGTTGCCATCGAGCAGTGCCTGGATGGCATCTGCCTCCAGCGGACTCAGCTCGAGACGCGCCGTATGGACCGAGATCTCAACCATGGTCTACTCCGGCCTGATGCCTGGCCGTGCGCCGGGATCGGCGGGAACGGTCTTGAAGATCTGAAAGAGATACCACAAAGAGGGGAGGAGCACTACTCCTCCCACGGTGAGCGCAATCAGTGTCAGGCGCAGGGTGACATTCGGCGCCGCGGAGTTGGCGACCGTAAGATCGGGGGGGACCAGGAAAGGATATTGAGCCAGAGGCCAGCCCCAAAAAATCAAGGTAACCTGCAGCACTGCTCCGAGTCGCGCTAACCGAAACCACCGGAGCCAGAGTGCCGCGAACACCAGCGCCGCAGTTACCCCTGTGGCCAGCTGCAGCGGCACCGCCCAGGGCGAGGCCATCAACCCCTTTCGGACCAGTGGCGCTGCTGAGCCCGCCAGAAACAGCGCCAGAGCGGAGGCGACGAAGACGGCAATCCCAGCGCCAAGCGCACGGCGGCGGAAATCCTCGATCAGCTCCGCCTCACGGGTCTCCAAGGTCAGGAACACGGCGGCGAGGAACGCGAAGATGGTCAGAGTTAACAGCCCTACACTGAAGGCGTACGGGGTAAACCACGGCTCGATAAAATGCTGAACGAAGCCGCCCGTCGATGGAGCCGTGACCCGGCCTGAGGCGATAGCTCCGATTGATACACCGAGGAGAATGGGCGTGATGAGGCTGGCGCCGGCAAACACTCTTCCCCAGCGGCGCTGGGCTGTATCCTGCTCGTTGTCATAGGTCCGAAAGGTGAACGCCGATCCGCGCAAGACGATCCCCAGCAACATCAAGGTAAGCGGGACATGAAGGACTGTTCCCAACCGGGCGAACACTGGCGAGAAGCAGGTGAACGTGAGAACGATGGCCAGGATCAGCCAGACGTGGTTGGCCTCCCAGATCGGACCGATTGCATGGGTGATCACATCGCGCTGCCGATCACGGCGAGGGCCTGACGCCAGCAAATCCCAGACTCCACCACCGAAATCAGCGCCACCGAGAAGCACGTACGCGTTCAACGACAGAGCCAGGACGCCGGCAACGATGTCGTGGAGCGCTAGCTCAGGCATCGGGTGCAGCCCGGTAGCTGTATACCCTGCTCCACTCGCTGGAGCGGGGACTTCGGAGGATCTGTCGGTAGAGCAGCCACACTACGATGACGCCCAGAAAGCAGTAGAGAGCGGTGAAGAGCAGGAATGGAATGATGAGCCCCGGCATTGGTGTCACCGCGTCTGCGGTCCGGAGGACGCCAAAGATGATCCAGGGTTGTCGGCCGACTTCGGTCGCCGTCCATCCAGCTTCGATGGCAATAAAACCCATGGGCCCCGCGAGTGTAATCGCCTGAAGCAGACGGCGATTCGAAGCCACCATCTCTCGCCGACGAAAAGCGGCCCAGGCAACCCAGAGGGCCACGAGGGCCATGTATGTCCCCAAAGCGACCATCAGCTGGAAGGCAGCGTGGACGATGGGCACGCTGGGCCAGTCCTCCCGGGGAAAGTCGTTCAATCCCTTGACCACGGCGTGCGGATCATGAAAGGCGAGGAGTGAGAGACCGTAGGGGACGTGGAGAGCGTACTGGGTCTCTCTCGCCTCCACGTCGGGCCAGCCACCGAGGATGAGCGGAGCGCCAGCCATGGTCTCGAAATGCGCTTCCATGGCGGCAAGCTTGACGGGTTGCTCGCGGGCAACATGGCGCGCGCTGAGGTCGCCGGAGATGGGCTGGACGATGGCGGCGGGAGCACCGAGCAGCAGCGCCACGGTCAGCGCGCGGCGGTGGAAAGCGTTCTCCCGATCGAACAGCAGAAGAAACGCATGAATCCCCGCGACCGCAAAGCCAGTGGCGGCGAAGGCAGCGAGGGTCATGTGCAGCGCCTGCTGAAACGCGGCCGGGTTCAGCATGGCGGCAATCGGTCGCACGTTGACCGCACGTCCGCCAACCAGATCGAAACCCGCCGGCGAGTTCATCCAGGCATTGGCCGCCACCACAAAGATGCCTGACGCGGCGCCGCTCACGGCCACTGCGATCCCCGCCCAGAGGTGCGAGCGCGGCGAGATTCGATCCCAGCCGTACAGATAGATGCCCAGGAAGATCGCTTCGGTGAAGAAGGCAAAACCCTCGAGAGAGAACGGCATGCCGATGATGGGACCGGCGAATTCCATGAACTGGGGCCAGAGTAGCCCCAGCTCGAACGACAACACTGTGCCTGATACTGCTCCTACAGCAAACAGGATGGCGGTCCCCTTGGACCACCGTTTGGCCAGATCGAGGTAGATGTGGTCGCCGGTCTTCTGCCACCGACGCTCGGCGATCACCATGAGAACCGGCATGCCGATTCCGACCACGGCAAAGATGATATGAAAGGCGAGAGAGACGGCCATCTGGGAGCGGGCCGCAAGAAGGTCTGACATGAGAGAAGCTATTACTCGCCTGAATCTTTTCGGAAGTGCCCGGAGTAGGGCCAGAAGGGACCAGCACGAGGCTCGAGGGCTGATCCCATCCTCAGATTTACACCGAAGGCTCAAACGCCGGGAGGGTTTCATGCCGCAACAATTGGCGGGAGTGCGGCCGCGCCTTGTGATGCTGAGTCTCGCCGCTTTGGTGGCGAGCCTGGCTTCGGCTCAGGCCCAGAGTGCCGGAGCCAGTGGCAAGATTCCGATTACGACGTCATCCAACAGCGCCAGACAACTGTATCTCAAGGGGCGAACCCTGGCAGAGAATCTCCGGGCTCAGGACTCGCGACAGTTCCTGACCCAGGCGGTGTCGCGGGACCCCGGAATGGCATTGGCCCACTACAGTCTGGCGCTGAGCGCACCCACGGCGAAGGACTTCTTCCAACACCTCAAGCAGGCTGTGGCGCTGGCCGACAAGGCCTCCGACGGCGAGCGGTTGATGATTCTGGGACTCGAGGCCGGTGCCAACGCGAACCCCAAGCTGCAACGCGAGTACTACGAGCGCTTGGTCTCCGCCTACCCGCGTGACGAACGGGCACACTTTCTCCTGGGTGGGGCCTACTTCGGGCAACAGAAATACGACAAAGCCATCGAGGAGTATCAGCGGTCAGTCGAGCTGGCGCCGGACTACGCGCCCGCCTACAACATTCTCGGGTATGCTCGCCGGGCCAACGGCCAGCTCGATCAAGCGGAGACCGCCTTCAAGAAATACATCGCCCTGATCCCTAACGACCCGAATCCCTATGATTCGTATGCCGAGTTGCTGATGAAGATGGGCCGGTTCGATCAGTCGATCGCCATGTACCGCAAAGCCTTGGCAACCGATCCCCACTTCGCGAATTCCCGGTTCGGTATCGCGAGTAATCTGATGTTCCAGGGGAAGCATGATGAGGCCCGCTCAGAGCTGTGGAAACTGCATCAGGCCGCTCGCAACGACGGCGAGCGGCGTACCGCGCTCTTCGGGGCGGCGGTGGTCTACTCTGACGAAGGCAAGTTCGAGCCGGCTCTCGGTGAGCTGAAGAAGGAGTATGCGGTGGCCGAGAAGATCGACGACAATGCCGCGATGGCCGCCGACCTGGTGGCGATGGGCGATGTCGCGCTGGAGGCCGGGAAAGTGGATGAGGCGCGGAAGTTCTATCTCAGCTCGCTCGAGAAGCAGGAAAGATCGGACCTCTCACCCGAGGTCAAGGAGAACGCCCGGCTCATCCACCATTACAATCTCGGTCGGGTCGCGCTCAGGGACGGCGACCTGGCGGCTGCCAAAGAGCACGCCCAGGCATTCACCAGCGGCGCCACCGCCAAGAACAACACTGGGGAAATGTTGCAGGCCCATGAGCTCAGCGGCGCGATTGCACTGGAGGAGAAGAACTACGATCAGGCCCTAAGCGAGCTCCAGCAGGGGAACCAGCAGAATCCCTACACGTTGTACCGGATAGCTCTGGCGTATCAGGGAAAGGGAGATCAGGGGAAGGCGAAGGAGTATTTCACCCGGGCAGCGGACCAGAACACGCTACCCACCCTGAACTATGCGTTCGTGCGTGCCAAGGCGAAGCGGATGAAGGTATGAATGGGGTGAGCCACAGGAAGAGGTAAGCGGTACGAGGTGAGCGGTAAGGGGTGAGACAAAACCAGGGCTACGTCCCGCACGCAGGTGGCCCTTCTCACCTATTACTGCTCACATCGTACCGCTAGCTCTCCCACTCGACCGGATCCCCGACCGCTATCTCTCCGTCGTCGAGCACTTGGGCAAAGACGCCACCGCCCCAGTCACGACCCATGGCAGCCCGGAGACCAGGCCACGCCTCCTCCATCCGCTCGCAAGGCCGGGTCTCACCACTCACCTGCAGCCGGCAAGAGCCGATTCGGAAGATCCGGTCCCGGGTCTGCGCCAGGGGAAAGCTGCTGATCATGAGATTCGCCCGGCGAGCCGAGGGGCCAATCGTGCCGCCGACCTCGGCCATCAGCCGTTCCCAGACCTCCCGCTCGATCAGCGTCAC
>DASSED010000181.1:0-17307 GCA_035695405.1 Gemmatimonadales bacterium | reverse complement strand
CTCCCTCAGCGCACGATTGCGCGCGAAGTCGAGGCCAGGAACTTTCTCGTGGACGTAGCGAACCCGAGGGAATCGTTCCGCGACCAGCACCGCGGTGGTGGAATCACTGGGGGCATTATCGATGACCATGATCTCGGCAGGTTGCGGAGTCTGAGAGACCAGGGACTCGAGGGCGCGCCTGAGCTGCACCGGACGATCATGGGTGCACACAACGGCGCTGATTCTCAGAGTGGCCATCATTCCCAGCGGGGCCGGGTGGCCGGAGCAAGATGACCGTGACGCATCCAGCGGATGGCACCTAGAAGGAGCCCCGCCGAGTATGCCGCGCGGGCCGCCAGGATACCGGGCAGAAGAAGTAGCGGTTCAAACACACCCGCGCGGAGCCAGCAGCCGACGATGTACCCCGCGCTTGCCAGTGCGAACGGCATGCTGGCGACCAGGAGCAAGGCAGGGTAGCGGTACACCCACGCTAGGCGGGCAGCGCCGCTCGACGCCTTGCTCTCGATGGCGCTGTAGCCCCAGCGGTAATTGCGTCGGAGCAGGTTACCCCAGCCCGGCCGGTTGTGATGCCGGACTATTGCTTTGGGCTCGAAAACAATCGTGCCGCCGGCCTGGCGGACCTCTCCTTGCCAGGCCAGCTCTTCGTGGGCGTAGGCGACAGGCTGCTGCTCAGTAAACCCACGGGTTCGAGCAAAGACATTGCGCCGAACGCTCAGGTTTCCTGGCGGATGGTTCGGCACCTCGCCGGGTCGACGAGCCGAATGGACATGATACCAACCGCAGTAGTAGTCACACCGCGCTGACAGAGACAGATGATGGGGCAGATCCAGGGCGCCGCCGACTACGTCCGCCCCGGTGTCATGCGCCGCCAGCAAGCGTGCCAACCAGTCAGAATCCGGAGTACAGTCAGCGTCGAGAAAAACGACCGGATCACCCTCGGCTATGGCTGCGCCGCGGTTTCTGGCTCGAGCGGGATTGCCGCCGTCGCGAGCGAGTGCCAGCTCAACCCGGGCGCCGGCCGCCCGAGCCAACTGCACGGTCTCATCTCGTGAGCCGTCGTCCACCACGATAATCTCGAGATCGATGGCCGACACGCGTTGTGCCCGAACCGATTGGATGACATCGGTGATCGAGCCCGCCTCGTTGCGGGCCGGAATCACGACCGTAACCTTGCGCAAGGTACTGGAGGGATCAGGCTGGGGCGGTTGCATGGCGGTGTACGTCCTCGTAGAGACCCGACAATGACTCGACGAAGTCGCTCCACCCTAAATGCTTTTCGGCATAGCGTCTGGCGGCATCGGCCAATCGAGCAGCCCGCACAGGGTCCCGCAAAAGACTCACGATACCACCGGCAAGCGCCATACTGTGGGGAGGCACCAGCAGGGCGCGTTCACTGTCGAGGACGGTTCGATGGGTGGGAATGTCCGTGGCTACGATGGGCCGTCCCGCAGCGAGATAATCGTAGACCTTGAGTGGGAGATTCCCGCCATGAGAACGCGGTGAAACGAGGACGTCGGCAAGCTGGAGATACGAGGGGATCAGATGTCGCGGCTGACGATCGAGAATCCGCACAGCCCCGGCTTCGACCAGAGGCAGCGCCTGGGCTCGCACCGACGCACCGCGCCCATTCTCTGCACCGACCAGAAGGAAGACCGCCCCCGGTACCTGGGCACGAACCAAGGGCACGGCCTCGATGAGTTCAGAGAGTCCCTGATAGTTCTCGAAAGTTCCCCCGTAGAGCACAACCGGGGCCTCGGACGGGATGGCCAACTCCCGCCGCAACTGGGAATTGTCAGGGTCGCTGGTGGCCACCATGACGCTGGGGTAGCACCATTCGCGTACTCTCGCCTGGGAGGCCACAGTACGGACGCGATCGGCCAAACCTGCGCTGCAGACCACGAAATCGGCATGCCCCAAAAGCCAGCTTTCCAGCTTATTCAGGACATATCTGGTCGGTGTGGTGCGGAAGCCTCGAACCGTGGCAAGTTGCTCCGGCAAACTGGACTGCATGTCGTACACGACCGGCACCTTGTCGTGGCGCCCCAACAAAACAGCCGGAAACGCTGCCTCCTCCACGGCATGAATGCAAGTGTATGCACCTTTTCTCAGCCTGTCGCGGAGCTGAAAGGTGAGAGGGATATCCAACAACATCTTTTGTAAGGAGAATCCGACCGGAACGCTGGTGAACCGAAAGGGATTTGCCGTCCGGATGATGCGAAGCCCCGGTAGGTTGACGTCGGTCCCAACGGGGTAGGTCAGGAGGTCCACGCTGAAGCCCAGCTGGCTCAGGCCCTCCAAAACCTGACGCACCGCAATCGGGGTCCCGCGGTCCTGATAAAACGGCTGCGGAGCCACCAGCAGAATCCGTCGGTTTCGAGCCCCTGCACTCTGGGCCAAAGTCGCTTGATTCCCTAGCCCAGCAGCGGTCGGCTTGGGCAGCGTAACTGTCTTACCAGCAAAACTTTGCGCGCTGAGCGGAATCACAGCAGTCCTTCGATTTTGTTGTGAACAATTTCCCAGGAACCAGACCGCGCGTGCAAGAACCCTGCCTGGGAGGGGCGCCGAATTACACAGCGGCTGAAGGACAGAGTTGAGCTATCAGGCACTCCCCGCACTTAGGACGACGGGCGATGCACACCTGACGACCATGAAAGATCAACAAGTGAGACAAAAGGGCCCAGTCCTGCTGGGGAAAGAGCTTCATCAGGTGCTGTTCGATCTTGACCGGATCCTCCTCGGGGCTGAGGCCGAGCAAACGGCTCAAACGCCCGACGTGGGTGTCTACCGTTACTCCTTCGTTGATCTGGTAGGCGTTACCCAAGATGACATTGGCTGTTTTCCGGCCCACTCCCGGAAGACGCCGAAGCTCCTCCATAGTCCGTGGAATCTCTCCCCCGTGATCCGCCACCACGGCCTGCGCCATTCCGATCAGACTCCTGGCCTTGTTCCGGAAGAATCCGGTGGACTTAATGATCTCTTCGACGTCCGAAGCTCGGGCGCGCGCCAGCTCGAATGGAGTCGGGTAATAAGCAAATAACTTCGGAGTTACCAGGTTCACCCGGGCATCGGTGCACTGAGCAGACAATATCGTGGCGCACAGCAGTTCGTAGGCGTTGCGATGGTCCAGGGCGCAGCGCGCGTCAGGGTACATTTCCTTGAGCCGGGAGAGGATTTCCGGGGCCGGCGGGATCCGGGCCTGGTGCCGCTTGGCTTTCGCGACACCCTTCTTCCTCACTTCCCCGACTCTCTGCCTCCCGGCTCCCGGACTCCTGAGCTTCTGCATTTTGATCACCGACGACTCCTCGCGTACGACACAAACTCATCCACCGGTCGAGCATTCAAAATATCTTTGGCCTCGAGCCATCCTTTTCGAGCCATCCCTACGCCGTACTCGGTGTAACCCAGGCTCGAGACGCTGTGGGCGTCCGCTCCGATAGATATCACTGCTCCTCGGTCGCGTGCATCCCGTAAGACCCGCCAGTCCAAATCCAAGCGGTGCGGGTCCGCATTGATCTCGAGGGCGACGCCGGTTTCAGCCGCCTTGTCAATCACTGCTTCGAGGTCCACCGGATAGGGATCGCGGGACAGGAGCAGACGCCCTGTGGGATGACCGATGATCGTGAGGTAGGGGTTGTCCATGGCGGTGAGCAGCCGAGCCGTCATCTCACGTTCGCCCATGTTGAACCGGCTGTGCACTGACGCAATGACGAAGTCGAGCTGCTCCAAAATCTGTTCGTCATAATCGATCTGCCCACCCTGGAGAATATCGGCCTCGATCCCCTTCAGAACGGTGAATCCCTCCACTCGTTCGTTCACGTGATCTATCTCCTCCCCCTGGCGGGCGAGATCCTCGGGCCGGAGGCCCCCGGCATACCCGGCAGCCTGGCTGTGATCGGTCACGCCCAGATACTGGTATCCGGCTGAGCGACACGCGAGTGCCAGCTCCTCGACCGAGCTGGACCCATCGGAGTACGTTGTGTGGCAGTGCAGCAGTCCTCGCACATCCTTGCTGTCTACCAGTCGCGGGAGCTGACGCTGCTCTGCGGCGGTGACTTCACCCCGACCCTCCCGGAGCTCGGGTGGAATGAAGTTGAGCCCCAGCGCCTGGTAGAACGTATTCTCGTCCGGAGTGGGAACAAACTGGCTTCCTTTCCAGAGTGCCGCGCCATCGAGCCCAAATCCCCTGCGGGCGGCGAGGGCTGCCAGATCACGTAGATGACCTTCGCTGCCGGTGGCCTGCACCAGAACCGAGCCTGCATTGACCGGCGTGGTAACCACGACCTGAGCCGTTGACCCACCGGCAAACCGCAGTGTCAGTCGCCGCTCGTCCTGGCCGGCAAACTCGTGAACTCCCGGAAGCTGACTGAGTCGCCGGAATAGCTCGGCCGGTGCCGACTCCGCGATGAGTACCACCACGACATCTCGAATCACCTCGGCTCGTCGCCGCACGTCACCCGCGATGATGGCACGGGTCACTCCCGGCAACCGCTCTAACGCGGCCCGCAGTCCTTCGGCCTCGTCGACAGCGTGATGCAGCAGTCTGAATGCGCTCGCCTGGCGCAGGTACGCAATGGACTTGAGCAGGTTCTCCGAGGTCTTGGGGCCGAAACGGGGGAGCTTCGCCAGGCGGCCGTCATGCGCTGCGGCTTCCAGCTCAGGCAGTGAGTCGATGCCGAGCACGTCGTGGATCTGCCGAATCTTGGCGACCCCCAGGCCGGAGATCTCCAGCATCTCAACCAGCCCGGGCGGAATCTGTTCCCGCAGCTCCTCCAACATGCTGGCCTTGCCTGTCGCCACCAGTTCCTTGACGATCTGCAGGGTCGCGGGACCCACGCCTTTCACTGAGGCGAGCGAGCCATCCTCCAGCGATTCTCTCAAGTCACGTTGAAAGGCGGTGATGGCCCGGGCAGCGGTGCGAAAGGCTCGGATGCGGAAGGGATTCTCCCCCTTGAGCTCCAGGAAGGAGGCGATCTGTTCCAGGACTTGGGCCACAGCCTTCTTGTCCATGTAGTCCTTTATGCTCTCCATCGGCCGGCCTCCACCCTGGTTTCGGCCGCAAGCGTGCGAGTTCGCCAGCCGAGCTCCAGTAGCTCTTCCTCGCCCGAAATGCCGAATAACCCCGCTGCCACACCGCCGGGCAGCGTGGCCGAGAAGAGATCACTCCCATCCTCCCGGTGCAGGGAGTCGCGCCGGTCCCCTGCGACTTCGACCACGCTAAAGCCCGCCCGATCCCGATGGATCCCGAATATCCCGAGAACCCGGAGAAAATTCCGGCCCGGCCAACTGTACACGAAACATCCGTCCAACGGCTCATGAGGCCCGGCGGGAATCGGCTGACCCCACATACGCCGCTCGGGGAATCGAATGTAGTAGGGTGGAAGGTCGGGGGGCTCGTCGGGCTGGCGCGCTGACAGGAGTGCTGTCAGCTGGTCTGCTTCGCACTCATGGGTATTACAGCCAGCATCCCAATACAGATAGCAGTGGTGAACCAGGGCAGCGAGCTGGACGATTCCCTCCCCGAGTCCTTCATCAGGTCGGAGCTCTCGCAGTAGCTGCACTACTTCCCGCACCATGAGAAATCGGTCGCGGTCCCTGGGTTCCTGCCCCGACTGCTCGATCGCATCCCGAATCGGGTGGAAGACCGAAGCCGTGTGGCTGAAGAGCAGATCAAATGGATGGGGGCGAGGGTTTGCCATCCAGGAAATTTACTGCCGCACGCGGTCGGCGGCCCTGCTGTATCTACCGCCTCTAACTGCGAGGCAGAAAGCCATCCAACAACGCGACAAACTCATCAGCTGCCTCTATATACGGCACATGACCGCTCTGAGGCAGTAAGTGGAACTGGGCTCCGAGCAGCTCGGCCAGCTGGCGGCTAGCCTCCACTGGAATCACATCCGCTGCCCCTTGAAGCACGATGGCAGGGACCCTCACGCGGGTCAGACCAGGCCGAAGGTCGTATTCATTGAGGCTGGTCCATACCTCCTGCTGGGTTCGGCCCGTCACCCTGAATGGGGTCAGGTCCCGAGCCCTGTCCGGATCGTGGAAGTACGGGGCTACAGACAATTCAAACAGGCGTTGGGCGTATTGGCCGGGGTCCGCCTCGCGAAGCCCGCTGGCGCGGAGTGCTGCTCGCTGGTTTTGGAGCGGAGGTGCCAGGTTGCGGGCCGCAAAACGGCGCTCGAACTCCTGTCTTGCTTCCACCCAGGCCGGTGCAGGTGAGACCAGGGCTAGACGTTCCACCCTGACGGGGAACTCGACGGCATACAGGAGGGACAGCAGTCCGCCCCAGGAATAGCCGAGCAGAGTGAGCCGGTCGAATCCCCACTGGATGCGGAGCTGCTCGAGATCAGCCACGTGCTCACGCCACCCAACCGGCGTGTCACGCGACACGGGAGACCGTCCTCCACCTCGCTGATCGTAGTAGATCAGCTGCCGGTGCTGGGCCAGGGCGTCGAAGCTGGGCAGGAGATAATCGTGATGGGCGCCGGGGCCGCCGTGGAGAACCACCGTGGCGGGTCCTTTACCAATCCGTCGCTCGAACAGCCGGACGCCGCGAACCTCGCGGGCGACCTCAGTAGCGGTGGGTGTCACTCACAGGAGAATCGCCAGGGCATCAGCAACGCGTTTCACCGCGACCTCCTCGTCCGCGGTGAATGGATCGGGAACGTCGCTGTCGATGTCGATCTGGCCCAGGATGAGATTGCCGCGGCGAATAAGCACGACCAGTTCCGAGCGGGTCCAGGCGTTGCATGCCAGGTAATTGCTGACAGCCTGAACGTCGGGGACATTTTGATCTTGTCCGCTTGCCACCGCCGTGCCGCATACCCCTACACCGACAGGAATCCGAATGTGTTCGGTCTCTCGGCCAGCAAATGCCTCGAGTACCAGCTCATGTCCATGCAGCATGTACAAATAAACCGAGGTATATGGCGGGCCGGCAGCGCGGATCCTCTCGGCGGCAACCCGAAGAAGACGCTCCCGTCCCTCTTCCCTCGCGAACGATCCTCGTAGAGCCGCAATGACTCGATCGCTATCGAGAACCGGCATGCTATCCACCCCTGGTTCCCAGCGTGGCTCGCAATGTCGTAATGGTCGATCCACGCCGCACCACGATTTCGACTGTTTCCCCGGGATGGTGGCTCCGCAAGGCATCAGTCATCGCCTGGAGATCCGGGGTTTCCATGGTTCCGATTCGGGTGATGATGTCGTCTCCCCGAAGCCCGGCCCGCTCGGCCGGACTACCTGCCCTCACACCTACGAGCCGGACCCCGCCGGGCGTTCCCGTAAGGTCCGGTACAGTCCCGAGGTACGCCCCGTATCCGGACCCCGTCAAGGGTGCGGATGTCTGGAGCGGAAGCGGAGCAGGCAGATCCTCGAATGTGAGTGCCCGGTGTCGATTGGCCAGGGCGGTCACTAACCCAAGGGTGAAGTCGGAGACCCGCTTCAGACCATCGACGTTGATCTTCTGCCAATCGTCCGTGGTTCGGTGATAATCCTCATGCAAGTCAGTGAACAGATGCAGCACCGGTCGTTTCGCGGCATAGAATGAGGACTGATCGCTGGGACCGTACCCATCGCCCTGCGCTTTGAGGTCAAAACCGGCATACCAGTTGAGGGAGTCCAGGAGCGCGGGAAATTCCTTGGCGCTCCTGGCGCCGTAAACGATGAGGCGTCCGTTTCGAAGCCGTCCCACCATGTCGAGGTTCACCATGGCAAGCGTAGAGGTGAGCGGATAGATCGGCTCCTTGACATAATGGGCCGAGCCGAGCAGCCCCAGTTCTTCACCGCTGAAGGCAATGAAGACGACCGTTCTGGCCGGTGGTGAAACAGCCAACCTCGCAGCTACCTGGATCAGGGCAGCGACTCCCGATGCGTTGTCATCGGCCCCGTTGTGGACCGCTCCCGTGCTATCAGGATCGAGGCTGCCGAATCCACCTAGGCCGAGGTGATCATAGTGGGCGCCGAGAATGACGGTTTGGTTGCGAAGAACCGGATCGCGGCCGGGTAGGATGCCGATGACATTTTCGCCCTCCAAGGGAGCAGCCCTCCCGGGATGAAAAGCCGGCGCGTCGCGACCTACGGTAAAGGTCTGAAACCATCCTCCGGCAGCCGGCTGAAGCCCCACCTCCGAAAAGCGCCGGGCCAGGTATGCGGCGGCTGAGTCCGCGCCGGGAGACCCGGTGACCCTCCCCTGGAGCTTGTCGTCGCTGAGAAACTTGATGTCATCGAGCAGGCGGGGTGGCGTCGTGATGCGCTGGGCCTCCAACCGCGTGCCAATGGCCACCAGGGAGATCAGCAAGCACGCGAGCGAACGGCGCGAGAGCATACCGGAAGAATAAATCGATCAGCGGGGTATAAAGCTGGTATCGCTGCGCAATCGTCCGGCGAAAGCCGCCAACAGGCGCGCCGTCCGATCCAGATCGTCCAATGCGACCATCTCATTGGGGCTGTGCATGTAGCGGTTAGGAACCGAGACCAGGGCGGTGGCCACCCCATGATGTGCGTTCCAGATGGCCTCGGCGTCGGTGTGGGTATCGCGAGACGCCGCTTCAATGCTGTAGGGTATCTGCTCCACTTCGGCGGTTTGCACCAGGAGATCGAACACCAGTTCGCTGACCGAGGCGCCCCGCGACAGAACTGGTCCTCCGTTGAGTCGATAGTCGCCATGCTTGCGCTTGTCGAGCCCGGGATAGTCGGTGGCGTGAGTCACGTCGATGACGATGGCCACGTCGGGCTCGAGGCGATGAGCCGAGCTCCGGGCACCGCCCCCGTTCGCAGCTATCTCTTCCCGGGTCGTGGCTACCGCCGTCACCGAGGCGGTGGAGCGATGCCCGGAGAGCAATCGCACGGCTTCCAGCACCACGAAGGCCCCGATCCGGTTATCGATGCTCCGACTTACTACCCGGCCATTTGGGAAATCCAGCACTTCAGCAGCCAGCACCCCCGGGTCGCCGATCCGTACCCTTTCGCTCGCTTCTTCTTTACTGGAAGCGCCGATATCGATCCAGAGATCCTCCACTTTCGACACCTTTTCCCGCTCCTCCCGCTCGATCAGGTGGATCGCCTTTTTGCCCACGACCCCACTCACCTGTCCCGTTCTTCCGAGCAGCACCACCCGCTGCCCTACAAACACCTGGTGGTCCCATCCGCCGATGGTGTCGAAGCTGAGGAAACCTTCGTCGTCGATATGCGTTACCATGACGCCGATCTCGTCGATGTGTCCGGCCAACATCAGTCTCGGTGCGCCATCCAGGTTCACAGTCGCGAAGGAGTTTCCCGCGACGTCGGCCCAGACCGAGTCGGCAAACTTCCCGGCTTCGTCGCGCCATACCCGCGAAGGAGCCGCCTCGAAGGCGGAAGGCCCCGGAGTATCGAGCAAGAGCTTCAAGAAACTCAGCGATTCTGATCTCATGGTGAGCCAGGTTTGAGCTCCAGCTCCAGGAACAGGGCTCCAGGCACCGGATTTCGAGTGTAGGGGGGTATCTCACGGAATCCCCGTGCGCGATAGAGTCCCCGAGCTGCCCCCATTGAGGGCAAGGTGTCGAGCCGCATCCTTTGATAGCCGGCGGCGACGGCTTCATCGACTATGCGGTCAACCAACAGGTGCCCGATCCCCAGGCCACGAAAGGCGGGACGAACGTACAGCCGTTTCATCTCACAGATTCCAGTCGCGAGTCGGCGTAACCCAACACACCCCGCCGGCGCGCCCCCATGTGAGGCCAATATCAATCGACCGTAGGGAGGGGCGTAGTTCCCCGGCAATGCGGCCAGTTCTTCATCGAAAGACTGAAAGCAAAGGTCAACACCCAAGGACGCCGCGTACTCCTGGAAGAGCTCGCGAGTCTGGCGCAGCTCTACGACATTTGCCGGCGTTACGAATGAGAGTACCGTCGCTGAGGACGCCATCGTGCCATGCCCCGGATTGGCCGACCCATTATTGCGGAATGAATTCGAATGGCACCATCCACCACCCGGGGACCCGGCCGGGAGGTATAGGCGTTGCCATCGATAATGTACGTGGGAACTCCTTCCAGGAGCTCCAGCGCATTTGGGTCATCAAGTAGCTCCAACTCGCGGCGCGCGCGGGAGACATCGAACCCACACAACATCACCACAATCAGGTCAGGTTCGAGCTTCTGGAGCTGGGCCCAATCTCCCTGAACTGAATGAGCCCCGGTCCGGGATGCGACAGCAATGCCGCCGGCACACGTCACCAACTCCGGTACCCAATGACCCGCGATATAGAGCGGATCCAGCCACTCGACACAGAGGATCCGGGGTGGCTGAGAAGGTCGACCGCTCCGCAGCCGCTCCAACCGGCTCTGTGAGCCGAGCACCAGCTCATCGGCTTCATCGGCGAGACCCAGGGCCGCGCCGACAGCTCTGATATCCGACCAGATCCCGTCCAGCGTCCGCGCCTTCAGGGAGAGGACCCACGCACCCGCCAGGCTCGCTGCTAGGCGGTGAATCTGCCCGTCCGAGACAGCACACACCTCACACAGTTCCTGGCTAACAATAAGATCGGGTCGGAGCGCCAGGAGCTGCTCGGCCTCGATGGCGATCACAGGGTGGCCCGATTCCATCAGGCGGCGAACTTCAGCGTTGATTGTAGCGCTCGAAGCCACGGGATCGATCGGGGTCGTGGTGACCCTGGGTAGATGTCTTATGGAGGGAGGATAGTCGCACTCATGCGAAATGCCGACCAGGTAACCGGCCCCTCCCAGGGACGCCACAATGTCGGTAGCAGCCGGCAGCAAGGAGACGACGCGCACTCAATCCTCCGTCAGCCGGCTCGGTCGATAGTTCACGAAAAGAAGCAAGCCGGTAAAGGGTGCGATCAGGGTGCGAAAATCATGGGTGAGCAGGTACGCGACCGTTCCCAGGATTGCCGGCGCGTCGACCAAAGCCCACACGACAATCGCCCGCCCGAGATTGGCTTGCCACCATTGATCCTGCGTGGTGCCCGGTGCGGGCGGAGTCAGCCGGCTGGCGCGGTACACGGCGGCACCGAACAAGACCGCACTTACCAGAAAAAGTCCGACGTATAACACCTTCCGATCAGGGATGGCGGAGACCGGGAGGGAAACCCGCGTGCCGGCCAACCAGGACACGCCCCAGAACATCATGACACCCAGGACCAGCGCTGCGTGGATGACACGGGCGCTGATCGCTGGAGACACCGGGGAACCGGGGGGCATCAGCGCCTCGCGACGCGGAAGAGCAGTGCTCCCAGAAGAGCGAACATGAACAGTGCGGCCAGGTCGCTGGTGGCGAAGCCGCCGAGTAGCTGTTGTAATCCGATACTGTGGGCCAGGTAGTCGGCCGCCGGCACCTGGGCTGCCTCGGCCCGGGTGACGAAGAGTGCTGCAATACCGGCAATCGCCACACCAGCCAGTGCGCCGCCGGCGATCAGACCGCTTGAGAAAAGCACGCCCGGGCCGGATTCCACCTCAGCGATCGTGCGCGCGGCGCTCCGGCTGCGCCGCTCCACCAACCAGCGCACCACTCCTCCGGCGAACATGGCGGACGAGGTGGAAATGGGCAGGTAGACCCCTACGGCAATCGGCAGGGACTGAAGTCCCATCAGCTCGATGGCGATGGTGAGAAAGACTCCGATGAGAACCAGCCCCCATGGCAGCTTCTGGGTCAGAATGCCATCTGTGACCAGGGCCATGATGGTAGCCTTGGGCGAATCCAGCTTGGTTATAGGCTTGCCGTCGATCTCCCGGATACGCCCACCGATCCCGGGATCTACCAGATACGCCACCTCATGGGTCGTGGGATCGATCAGATACTTGCCGGCCTGAACGCCCTGGGTGGGGATGTTGACTCGAACCACATCCCACTGCTTTCCGTCCTTCTCCATCCGCTCACCCATGCTGGTGATCGAGCGATCAGCCGCACCCGGAGGCGCGGCCTGCAGTGCCACACCCGGATGCCGCTCGGGCACCACGTTGGTGTACGTCGTGTTGAGCAGGGCAATCGTCCAGCCGATGGCGAGCGCCGAGGTGATGGCTCCTACCATGATCGCGATCTGCTGTCGGCGCGGCGTCGAGCCTACCAGAAACCCCGTCTTCAGATCCTGGCTGGTGGCTCCAGCGTTACCAGCGGCGACCGCGATCACTCCGGCTATCGAGATTGCCCCTACCCGGTGATCCACCCCGGTCCAGCCGATCAGGTAGAAGATCGTGGTGGTTCCGATGAGGGCTGCGATCGTCATCCCCGAAATCGGGTTGGCACTCACCCCGATCTCGCCGGTGATGCGCGATGACACCACGACGAAGAAGAAGCCAAACACGATGATGAGAATGGCACCCAGGAGGTTAACCCCAATCGCAGGCAACACGGTCAGCAGAAATGCCAGCACCACGCTACCAACCAGCGTTACCCAGATCGGTAGATCGATGTCGGTACGAAGCCGAGTCACGGCCGCGCCGAGTGAGCCCCGAAGATCCTGGAAACCGGACCGGAAGGCGCTGACGATGGTCGGAAGAGCTCTGACTAAGGCAATGATCCCGGCCGATGCAACCGCGCCGGCTCCGATATAGAAGACGAACTCCGCGCGCACTTCACCTGGGCTCATGTCCTTGATCAGCTTGGTCTCAGCGAAGATGGGTCGGGTGAGTCCGGAGCCGAAGAGCTTGATGGCCGGAATGAGTACGAGGTACGCCAACGACCCGCCGGCAAACAGGTATCCCGCGATCCGGGGGCCGATGATGTAACCCACACCCAGGAGCTCGGGAGAGACCTCGGCCGAGATCGAGGCGCCGTTGTAGAAACTGGAGACCCGGGTGGGGTACTCCTTCCAGAGCTTGAGGCCGGACATCAGGAACTTGTAAAGGAAGGCGATGCCGAAAGCCTGGAAGAGCAAGCGCGCCTGAAGTCCCCCTTTGTCGCCGGCGATGAGCACTTCGGCGCAGGCAGTGCCCTCGGGGTAGGTAAGCCGACCGTGCTCCTTGACGATGAGGGCACGCCGGAGCGGGATCATCATCAGAATTCCGAGCAGGCCTCCGATCACCGCGATCACCGCCACCTTGCCCACGGTCAGGTCATAGCCCATCAGCAAAATGGCGGGAAGGGTGAAGACAATTCCCGCCGCTATGGACTCACCTGCCGACCCGGTGGTCTGGACGATGTTGTTTTCCAGGATGGTGGATTTCCCCAGCGTTCGGAAGAATGCCACTGCCAGAACCGCGATGGGTATCGAGGCGGACACGGTGAGACCAATCTTGAGCGCGAGATAGACACTCGAAGCCGCGAATACGATCCCCAGAATGGCGCCCAGGATCACCGCCCGAAGGGTGAGCTCGGCAGGAGACTGCGTGGGCGGTACGTAGGAGTGAAATGGGGGAGATTCCGGTTCTAGAGCGACGGGGCGGATCGGTTGGGCCATGAAACGCCTTCTCTGGAGCGGGGAAAGAACGTGAGTTAAATGGAGAGCTGCTGGGGTTTGAAAGTACGGAGCACGAGAGGGCCCGTCCAGCCGCAGCGTGATGCGGACGCAATCACAGGCCCGACCGAATCATAGAAAGGCAGAGGGCCGCTCCATGGCGGCCCTCCGAAGAACATGGGCGATTGCAATTTCAGTGGCCCGTGTACAGCGTCCGCAACGCAGCTTGATCCAGGTTGAAGAGATCCCGCTTTTCTCCACCCACATAGAACGGATTCATGACGGCCTCAGGAGTAAATATCCTGTCGTGCTGGTGAAGGCTCAATGGTTGATTGTCATTGGGCCCGCCGTAGTGCCCCAATCCGAGGCTGTGTCCGTCCTCGTGGGTCATAATGGACTGGATATCAACCCGGAAGAAATCGTCATCCAGGAACTCCGCACCGCTGGTGACCCACCTGAAGCGCGTGTTCATGAATTGCTCCACGTACACCAGATCCTCATAGTTGTCGTGGTTCACGTCACCGCCAGAAAGCGTCCAGGTTACCGCGATGATGTCCTCGCTACCAAGGCACTGCGAGAAGTACTTCTCCGGCAGAAATCCACCCACGAAAATGTCAGTTGGCGGCTCGATCTCGAGACCATCGTCACTGATGCTGACCAGCGTCGGCGAGCTGACATCTATGAACGAAACGCAGTTGCCGTCATTATCGTAGGTGCCGTCGAGGAAGTCAGCGTTGTCGGCGTAAAAGCCTGTCTGAGTGAAATCGGGAATTTCAGTGGCCCGGATAGAGGTGTTCGACACGTTGCTCCAGGCATTGTATCCTGCACTTATCGCGTTCTCGACATCCGCCAGAGACAGCCCGTCCTCGCTGCCCAGGTCACCGGCGTCAAAGATGTAGTGCAGGTCGTTGTGCGTCCATCGAGCACCGCTGCGCAACAAGCGGAACTGAGGAACGCCCTTCCCAAGGGTGAAGAACCAACCACCCGTCAAACGAATTTTGCTGCCGCCCTTTTCCAACCTAGCGTTCAGTTTATCGATCTGAGCCTGTAATGCCGGATTGATGGCTTCGAGGGATGTGGACGACTTCGCTTCCATTGGTGGGGCGGCAGGCTGTTCGGGCGGAGCAACGCTATCCTGACACGCGGTGATGCCGAGGGCCCCAAGAAGAAGGAGCCCGCTGAACTTGCCACACATACTGTACTCTCCTGACCAGATGAGTCGTGCGCTGTGAATCGTGGACTAACGTGCTCAACCGGCCAACGCCACGTCATATCAGCCGGCCTGTCCAGCGGTTAGCCGAAAAAAGCGGACTACGAACTTAGCCCGTTTGGGGAATTTCACAACTACGTGAGCTGCCGGTTGTAAACTGGTGCAGAAGCTTGCGCAAGTAGGGGAAGAGGGCAGATTGAAACCTTACTCCGCCTGAGGCCGCCTCCATGCTTTGGACCATCTTTGCCGTCCTTCTGTCGCTCTGGCTCTTGGGAATCGTGTCGGCGTACACCTTCGGCGGGTTCATCCATGTGCTGCTCGCCATCGCCGTCGCTGTTGTCCTCCTACGAGTTTTGCAAAGCGGTCAGCCGCTCGAGTAACCGAACCAGACAATGATGTCACCTCAAATGAAAACGGCCCAGCTTTGCTGGGCCGTTTGCTTCAGCCATTTGATCTGGAGCGGGACATCACTCACGACTCGAGGCGGACGCCGAGTCCACTTCGGCCGGATCCCTGGGCCACCAATCCGGCGTCACGGTCTGCTCGCCACCAAACTGGGGAGGCTCGGTCGTCGTCGTATCCGCTGGTATCACTACTCCGTCAGCCCCGAGCAGTCGGAACAGCTTCCACTGCGCTTGGCGCGCTGGACCAGGCCTGGGACCATTGTACATGAGGGATACCAGTAGGGTGCCCCGGGGACGTCCTAAGTATCCCACCACTGTGGATACCTGGCCCAGGGTGCCGGTCTTGGCGCGCACCACCCCCGCTGCGGGAAATCCGCTATTCAGCTTCCGCAACGTGCCGGTTCCATTGGCCGGCAGAAGCTGAGGGAAATTGTGACCAGCGGGCGTGCTCGGGAACTTTGCCAAATACGAGACGAACGCCGCGGGGGTGACTCTGTCCTGATAGGAGAGACCGCTGCCATCGACGAGGAACACACCCTCGATATGGCCAGTCACCTGCTGGATGTGAGTCATGAGATTGGTTGGACCCTGATCCCGGCCTCCAGCCCACTGAAGCAGTAGCTCGGCGCCCAGATTCAAGCTTCTGCGATTGATCTCACTCGCCAACGAATCCAGTGGCGGGGAAGTCACCTCGGCCATCACGCGGCTGGCATCATCCAGCGGCCTGCGCGGCTTCACTGATCGGTTCCACAGGATCCCAGCCTTGCGAAGCGCGGTGGCCCAGGCCGCACTGAGCACGGCCTTCGGGTCGGTTGCCGTGGTCGTCAGCCGTCGAGGTACGGCCCGGATGCCGATGGACCCGGTAATGACCCAGCCTCCCCCGCTCCTGGGCCGAAGTCTGAGCCGCGAACGCCTGCCGGTGTGGGTAGTGGCCGTTATGGAAACGAGTGAACTGATACCATCCGGCGCGGTCTCGATCAGTCGGGCTCTCTGCCCCAGCTTCTGGCCCGGCCGAACGGTCAACCAGACGATATTCTCGTGAAGAGTGAGGGGACCGACCAATGGTGCGAACAGCCGTCCCATATGTCTGGGAGACCAGACGTCAGGATAAATCGCGTCGGCCGCTCCGTTTTCACTTTGCAGCTGAAGCGGGCCCCGCAAGCGGCGGACTCCCAGACCCGCAAGCTGAGATGCCAAATCGTAGAGTGTAGGTCCGGAACCTTCCGCTCGCTCGAGCGAAGGATCACCGTTGAGCTGAAGCGCCCAGTTGCCCAACCACTCCCCCGTCCGTGGATCCACGGCCCCAGACCCGATGACCCGAGTCGAGCGACGCGCTTCGCCTCCCAGTACGCTCCGGGCATAACCCGTGGTGAACAGCTTGACAGCCGACGCCGGCATGAGAGAGAGATCCGGGTTCATGCTCCAGAGTATCTGGCCTGCTTGGTCCGCGACGGCCACGCCCCACTCCCCGGGTGCAGTGCGGCTGGCATCGTCAAACCATTCAACCATACGGTCGTGAAGCCAGGCGGCATCAGCCTGAGCAACAGCGCGACCGGCCCCGCACCCGAGGGCTGCGGAGAGCGCCAGAACAAATCTCATGCAATGGGAGTGGGACGGACGTTCCACCGGCTATTCCTGGTTCTCGCGTTATTGGTTTGACTGTGCTGAACGTGCGGTTGAACTGTGTGGAACCAACTCACCGCGGCGGCAGAATCTACCCCCGAGGATCCCCTCGAGTCCAGAGTTAAGGGCATGTCCCAGCCCTGTTTAGGCGAAGAGCGCCGTCTCTAGCGGTGGTCCCCACAGAAGTGCCGACCGCGGCAGGACCTAGCAATTCCCGCGCCCGCCAGGACCGGGGCTTTGAGGGGCGTCATCAGCCGTCCGGCAGGTTTTGGGCATTGGTACAGTGGCACAAGCGCAACGGGTGAGCCAAGTCACAGAAGCCCTTATCACGGCGGGATATGATGTCGCGGTCGGTGGGCTCGAGCAGCTCATAACGGCAACTATGTCATCGTCAGGTCTGCTGTTGGAGCTGTAAGACAATGTTGGGCAGAGCGTGGGCACTTGAGGTGCCGCGCGGGACCCCAGATGACTCACGAGAATGCAACTGAGGAGGTCTAATGCGAATGAACTTTACCACCCGATTTGCAACGCTGGCGGCACTTGTGGGGGCCGTGGCGTGTGCCAGTAATAAAGCCCGAACCGATGACACCACCCAGCCGGAGCAGGCGGGGGCGGCCAAAGATACCACCACTGGTCGTGACACACTGGCTGGTCGGGACACCACCCAGAACCCTCCTGGT
>DASSED010000180.1:0-36609 GCA_035695405.1 Gemmatimonadales bacterium | reverse complement strand
GGCGGTGCCCACCGCGGTGATGGCGTCCACCGGACGCGGCGCCGAGCTGGGGGTGCTCATCAAGGGCGGCGAGTCGCTGGAGCGGGCGGGGCACATCGACGTCGTGGTGCTCGACAAGACGGGAACCGTGACCGAAGGCCGGCCAGCGGTCGAGCTGGTGCGGGTGGTGCGTGACGGCTTGGACCAGCGCGGACTGCTTCAGCTGGCGGCGTCGATCGAGCGCCAGAGCGAGCACCCGCTGGGCGAAGCGATCATCCGGGCGGCCGAAGAGCAGAACATCCCGCTCAGGCCGGTCACCGAGTTCGAGGTCAGCACCGGCAAAGGTGTGCTCGGCGCGGTGAACGGCAACTGGGTTGGCGTGGGCAACGCCAAGCTCATGGCAGAGCTCGGGGTGGGCCAGGCCGACCTGCGTAAAGAGGCGGAGCAGCTCTCGAGCGAAGGGAAGACGGCGATGTACGTGTCGGTGGACGGCCAGATCGCCGGCTTGATCGCGGTGGCAGATCCGATTCGCCCCACCAGTCGCGAGGCGGTGATGCGCCTCAAGCGGCTGGGACTCCAGGTGGTGATGCTGACGGGAGACGACCGGCGCACCGCCAAGAGCGTCGCGGGATCGATCGGGGTCGAGCGGGTGGTCGCCGAGGTGTTGCCTGAGCGGAAGCTGGACGAGATCCGGCGGATTCAGGAGAACGGACGGGTGGTGGCCATGGTGGGCGATGGGCTCAACGACGCTCCCGCGCTGGCTCAGGCCGACGTCGGTGTGGCGATGGGGACCGGGACCGATGTGGCGCTCGAATCCGGCTCGGTGACCCTCATGCGCAGCGACCTACTCGGCGTGGTGGATGCGATCGGTCTTTCGCGGCAGACCATGCGGATCATCCGGCAGAATCTATTCTGGGCTTTCGTATACAACGTCATTGGGATCCCCATCGCGGCGGGGGTGTTGTATCCCAAATCCGGCGTGCTCTTGAGCCCGGCCATTGCCGCGGCAGCCATGGCCGCGAGCTCGCTGAGCGTGGTGGCGAATAGTCTGCGGCTTAGGAATTACAAACGTGAACGGTGAAGAGTCGGGAGTCAGGAGTCGGGAGTCGGGTGCCGTCATCCTGAGCGAAGCGAAGAGCCTGCGCTGAGCAGTGTTGAGGGATCTCCCCGAGTGGATGAGGGATCCTCCGGTCGCTGCGCTCCCTCAGGGGATGACACTCCGACTCCCGATTCCCGACTCCCGACTCCCGACTCCCGACTCATAAAGGAATCCAACATGGCCTCCCCCACCACCTCCCCCTGCGCCTGTGGCGCCCGTCCCGGCGACGGTACCCACGCTGTCGCGGTGGATCCCGAGGTTAAGCACGCCATAACCACCCGGCTCAGGCGGATCGAGGGGCAGATTCGCGGGCTGCAGCGCATGGTGGACGAGGAGCGCTACTGCGCCGACGTGCTGGTGCAGATGTCCTCGGTCCAGGAGGCGCTCCGCGGGGTGAGTCGCGAGTTGCTCCACAATCATCTGAAGCACTGCGCCACCGAGGCGATTCGCTCGGGTGACCAGGACCAGGCCAACGCAATGTACGAGGAGCTGCTGGATTTGATGTACCGGAGCGCTCGGTAGCTATCAACCTGAGCGCGCGGTAGCTGTGGATGACAGCGGCCGTGTCACTCGAGCCATATCTGATCCCACGGTTCGAGTAGCTCCCAGAATCACCAACCCACCGACGATCGCCACCAGAGGCAGCAACAGCACGGCACGGTGCAGCCCAAATCGGTCCGAGAGTGCCCCGACCAGCGGGAACGCCACCGCGTCTCCCACCAGGTGAATGAACAACAGGTAAGCGCCCGCGACCGTGGCGCTGATGGTCGCCGGCACCACGTCGAAGATGACCGCGGCGATCGGCCCGTTGAACCACGACAAAAAGAAGAAGGCGACGGCAAAGACTGGGACGAAGTAGCTCAGGTCTCGCAGGGTGAGCAGCCAGAGGGTGAGGGGTCCTCCGATCAAGAGGCCGAGACTGATCGTCAGCACTCGGCCGGTGACGGTGTAGCGCCGGAGCCAGTCGGCCACCATCCCGCCGAACAGCACCCCGAGGATTCCCGAGACTAGTCCCCAGGTGCCGAGCAGGGTGGCGGCCTGGGCGACGGTGAGATTGAGCTCTCGAGACATGAACGCCGGGGCCCAGCCCACCAGGCCGTTCATGCCGAATGAGATGAGCGCCCCGCCGAGGAAGACGTACGCCAGGGTCGGGGTCCGGAGCACCGCCGCGAGCGAGACGGCCTTGTCGCCGAATGCTCGCACCAACCGGCTGGGTCCGATCGGTGGCGCGGAGGAGAATCGCCGGACCCAGGTCCGGATGTTGAACGCGAGTCCCAGTGCCACCGCGATGGCAAACGCCGCCACGTCGATCTTGGAGTCGGAGCCGTAGACCCGGTCCAGGTGGAAGGCGAACACGCTGCCGATTGAAAGACCCATGAGCAGTGGAAAGAACTGGCGTACCAGGGCCGTGAGGTTCACGTCCAGCGCGGCGAGGCTGGCCCGGAGCGAGCGGACGCTGGCTCGCTGGACCGGATCACGCAGCCGGGCGGCCAGCAGCGCGAAGAGGAGTCCCGGAAGCCCGACGATCAGCATCGCGGTACGCCAGCCGTAAGCAGCATCCAGCCGGCCGCCCAGGGCGATGCCCAGTACGCCGCCGAGAGTGATCCCCGCCGCCAGAATTCCCATCGCCATGGCGCGGCCGCGGAGCGGGAAGTAGTCCGCCACCATCGACTGCGCCGGCCCGGCGAATGCAGCGGCGCCCACGCCCACCAGCGCCCGGCAGGCCAGCATCTCGCCGAAGTTGCTCACTGTGCCGCTGAGTATGGAGAAGACGCTCCAGAGGAGGATGCCTATCGAGATCACCACCCGCCGCGAGCGGAGGTCGCTCAGCAGGCCCGCGGGAAGCGCCGCCAGCGAGAAGACCAGGACGTACGCCGAGGCGAGCCAGCCCAGCTGGGCATCGCTGAGTGACAGGTCCGACTTGATCGATTCGAAGAGGGCGAAGACGACGTTGCGGTTGATGAAGCTCAGCAGGTTGGCGAGTGCCAGCACCCCCAGCGCGTACGAGGCATACCCGCGCGAGGGCTCGGGACGAACACTCACCGGCGCGCGGCCGTCTCCGTCCCGCCGGCGCCGGGATGCATGTGGGCCAACGACTCTTCGGCCCGTTGATCCCGGAACTGGAGCGCGGCGCGGTACTCCTGGACCAGCCGCTCCATCATGGCGGTTCGCCTGGCGTAGAGCCGCTTGAGCGGCCGGTTCGGCCGACGGGCTCGGGCATAGGCAGTGAGGATCGGCAGCGAGAGCGAGGTGTCGGTGTACACAACCACCGTGCCCGGCAGCTGATCCGGATCGATCTTGCCCCAGCTCACCGCCTCGGCCGGTGTTGCGCCGGAGAGGCCGCCGGTGTCGGGCCGGGCGTCGGTCATCTGGAGAAAGTAATCGTGGCCCCGCTCGTCGATGCCGAGCACCTCCTGAATCTGGGGCTCGGTCTGGAGCATGAAGTTCTTGGGACTGCCGCCGCCGACGATGAGCACGCCGCTCTTGCCGCCGTTGCGCTTAGCTTCGAGCACGATGCTGGCCGTCTCATTCACGTCGGCACTGACGTCGAAGCGAAGCTGGCTGCCGCCGAGCGCCTGCTCGGCCACGTTCATGCCGATGGAGCTGTCGCCCGGAGAGCTGGTATAGATCGGAACCTCGAGCTCGTGCGCCGCCGCGAGCACCGACTTGCGGGAGAGTCCCAGGGCTCGCTCCCGCTCTCGCACGTACCCGCCCAGCAAATAGTGATACTCGGCGGTGCTCATCGGCCGCTGGAACTCCTCTCGAGCGGAGACCTCCCGGATGAAGGCATCAGTGGACAGGAGGACGCTGTAGTCGAAGAAGATGTCGTAGATCCGGACAACGCCCTTGTCCCTCAGCTCGACATCGTCGGCGTTGGGAGTGCCCCGATGCATCGCGAGCCCCAGGGCAAAGTGGGCGTCGTGGTACAGGTTGGCGCCGGTGGAGATGATCCAGTCGACGAACCCCGTTTCCATGAGCGGGATGAGGCAGCTCATGCCGAGTCCGGCCGGGGTCATCGCCCCGGTGAGCGTCATGCCGACGGTCACGTCGGATTCCAGCATGCGCTGAGTAAAAAGCTGGCATCCCTCGCGCAGCCGCCCGGCGTTGTATGCCAGGAACGCGTTGTCCACCAACTCGGCGACAGTTTCTTTGCCGGTGGTGGGCTTGGGGTCGATCCGCTGGCCCCGCAGGTACGGCTCCGAAGGTCTCGCCGTCCGCTTGTCGTCGCGTTTCTTCATGGCGTCATCAGCTTTGGGGTGCCCGCGCCGGCTGGCGTGCTGGAGCCGAGATCTTGTTTCGCGCCTCGATGACCAACCGCGTCGCCTCGGCGGGATCATCCGTCACCTGGAACAGCTTGAGGTCCCTGGCATCGATCTTCCGCTCACCAGCGACCGTGTTCGTGAGCCAATCCACCAGCCCGGACCAGTACTCCTTGCCGAACAGAATGACTGGGAAATCTTTCACCTTGCCGGTCTGGATCAGCGTGAGCGCCTCGAACAGCTCATCCAGAGTGCCGTAGCCACCAGGAAAGACGATGAACGCGGTGGCATACTTCACGAACATCGTTTTCCGGACAAAGAAGAACTTGAAGTTGAGGCTTCGGCTCAGGTACGCATTCGAACCCTGCTCGAACGGCAGCTCGATGTTGCAGCCGATCGACAGCCCCTTCGCCTCCTGACAACCGCGATTGGCGGCCTCCATGATCCCGGGGCCTCCGCCGGTGATCACGGGAATTCCGGCCTGGGCCAGAAGCTTGGCGGTCTCCACCGCGGCCTTGTAGTGAGGGTCATCGGGCTTGGTTCGCGCCGAGCCGAAGATCGAGACGCCGTCCCGCACGTCTGACAGATTGTCGAAGCCCCAGACGAACTCGCCCATGATCCGAAGTACCCGCCACGGATCGGAGACCAGGATCTGCTCTTTATCGTGCCGCTCGCGCGGTTGGGGGCCCTCGAGGAGGGTTTCGTCCTCGGTGGGCCGCTTGTTGTCGTCCATGGTGCGATACGGACTGTTGGTCACGTCGATCACTCCGGCCGGTGCGCTGAGGGGCGGAATATACCAATTATAATTGGCGCATGTCCCGGTCCTGGCTCTCGCTCAGCGGCCGCCTCGCGTGGCGGGGACTGCTGAATCCCCGGCTGGGATGGGACCTTATCCGGACCGCCTGGGCCTTCCGGAGACGGGAGTGGTGGGCCAAGGCGCCGTTCCTCCCGGTCCCCGATCGGGACTATCTCCGATGGCGGATGTACACGGCGTACGCCGACGAGGACGCCGTTCCCCCGGTGGAGGACGTGGTTCGATTCGCCCGGTGGCGCCGAGAGACAATGGGGATGTAGAGGTGAGAAGTGAGAGGTGAGCAGTGACCGGTGAGCAGGAACGGACGCGACCCCACGTAGTCATACTCGGCGGCGGGTTCGGGGGACTCTATGCTGCGAGGGCGCTGAAGCACGCCCGGGTGCGGATCACGCTGGTGGACCGCCGCAACCACCACCTGTTCCAGCCGATGCTCTACCAGGTGGCCACCGCGGCGCTCAACCCGAGCGACATCGCCGCGCCGATCCGCTCGGTTCTCCGAAAGCAGGGCAACACCGAGGTGCTGCTGGGCGAGGCCGCGTCCATCGACCCCGACGAGCGCGTGGTGCGCCTGACCGATGGCGCGAGCCTCAAGTACGACTACCTGATCGTCGCCACCGGCGCTCGTCACTCCTACTTTGGCCACGACGACTGGGAGACACTGGCTCCAGGCCTCAAGAGCCTGGAGGACGCAATCGAGATCCGCCAGCGGGTGCTGCTCGCCTTCGAGCTCGCTGAGCGGGAGCGGGACACCGTGCGACGCCACGCCTATCTCACCTTTGTGATTGTCGGTGGTGGAGCTACCGGTGTGGAGACCGCCGGCGCGGTCGCCGAGCTCAGGCGCTACGCCTTGCGACGGGACTTTCGTCACATCGACTCGAGGGAGGCCACGGTGATGCTGCTCGAGGGCGGTCCTCGACTGCTCCCATCGTACCCCGCAAGCCTGGGCGACAAGGCCAAGCAGGACCTGCGGCGACTCGGAGTCGACGTGCGCACCGAGACCATGGTTACCGACGTCCGGCCCGGATCCGTGGCAGCAGCCGGCTGGATTATTCCGACCCAGACTGTGATCTGGGCCGCGGGCAACGTGGCGAGCCCGATCCTGAAATCGTTGGGAGCGCCACTTGATCGAATAGGGCGCGCCATCGTCGAGCCGGATTGCACCATACCCGGCCATCCCGAGGTCTTCGTCCTCGGTGACGCGGCGCTCTTCAATCATCAGGAGGGCGGACCACTTCCTGGTATCTGCCCCGTTGCCATCCAGATGGGCGAATACGCCGCGCGGACCATCGTGGGTGACCTCGAGGGACATCCTCGCCGGGCCTTCCGTTACTGGGACAAGGGGCAGCTCGCGGTCATTGGCCGGGGACGGGCCGTAGCGGACATCTGGAAGCTCCACTTCGGGGGCTTCCTCGCCTGGCTGACCTGGACCTTCGTTCACATCTTCTTCCTGATCGGCTTCCGGAATCGGGTGCTGGTGATGATCCAATGGGCCTGGTCCTATCTCACCTACGGACGCGGCGCGCGCCTGATCGCGGGAGAGACTCCCTGCACGGTGCAGCCGGCTCCAGCACCGGTGAGTGTCCCCTCCGCTGCCTCATGAGCCCGACCGAATCGATCAAGACCCGGGCGCTCGAGCTGGGGTTCATGGCCTGTGGGATCACTCACCCGGGACCCACCGCTCATGGAGACCGCCTGGATGACTGGCTCGCTCGGGGATACGCCGGCACCATGCGGTATCTCCATCGCCAGGCCCGGCGCCGGAAAGACCCGCGTCTCATTCTGCCGCAAGCCCGATCGGTCGTGGTGGTGCTGGACAACTATTACACCGCCGAGGAGGAGATCGAGCCTCGGCCTCCCCGCATCGCCAAGTATGCCCGGGGCGAGGACTATCACCGGGTGACCCGCCGGCGACTGGAGCTGCTGGCCGGTTTCATTCGGGAGTTGGGCGCCGAGTTGAGTCACAGCTTTACCGACGCGGGACCGGTGCCCGAGCGCGAGCTGGCGCAGCGCGCGGGACTCGGCTGGATCGGCAAGAACACGATGCTGGTTCGGCCCGAGGCCGGCTCGTTCTTCTTCATCGGCTCCGTCTTTACCGACCTCGCACTCGAGCTGGATCAGCCGTTCGATCTCGATCGGTGTGGCAGCTGCACCCGCTGCCTCGATGCCTGTCCCACCGGAGCGTTGGTCGAGCCACGGCTGCTGGATGCCACCCGATGCATCTCGTATCTGACAATAGAACAGCGCGGCCCCATCCCCGACGAGCTGGCTGATCGGTTCCAGGGCTACGTCTTCGGCTGTGATATCTGCAACGACGTATGTCCCTGGAACCAGCGGTTCTCACAGGCGACGCTCATCCCCGAATTTCAGTCGCGGCGGAGATTGGACGAAGCAGGTCCGGGATTCTTCGAGGAGATGACCGAGGCGGGGTTCGACCGCGAGTTCGGGGATACCCCGCTGGAGCGCGCCGGTCTCGACGGTATGCGCCGAAACATGCGCGCCGCTTTCCGGTCGGCGTCGTATCAGCCGGAGCACCGATGAAGCAGCAGCTCGAGCGGCTTCTGCGTTATGATGTCTGGGCCAACCGAGAGACGCTTCAGTCCCTCCGTCCGTCGCCCCCACCGAGGAAGAGCCTGGCCTGGATGGCCCATATCATTGGAGCCGAGTGTCTGTGGCTGGCCCGACTGAGAAACGAGACTTCGCCTCTCGCGGTGTGGCCGGAGCTGACCGTAGAGCAGTGCGGGGAGCGGCTGAGCCAGCTGGAAGGAGCCTGGGAGGAGTACGTCCGAGGGATCACGGACTCGAAGCTGGCAGCCAGCGTGACCTACACCAACTCCAAAGGTGAGCGGTGGACCAGCACCGTGGAGGAGATCCTGACTCACGTCACCGTGCATTCGGCGTATCACCGAGGGCAGATAGCCTCCGACGTCCGTGCCTCCGGTAGGGTTCCTGCCTACACCGACTATATCCACGCCGCCCGGCAGCGATTCGTGTGATGGCTTCACCTTCCGCTGGGCCGATGATCGTGGGCGCCGGCATCGTGCTGGTCGTCATCGGAATTCTGGTGTGGCTCGGCGGCTTTGGCTGGTTCGGCCGGCTTCCCGGTGATGTTCGTATCGAGCGGGACACGGTCAGGGTGTACATCCCGCTGGTCTCGATGCTGGTGGTATCGATCGCGCTCACGCTGCTGCTCAATCTCATCCGCCGTTTCTTCTGATCCTCCTCGTGAGCGAAGCCTGGCGCGGCACGCTGCTGCACGTTGCCACCTCACTCGCACTCATTCTGATCGTCGCGGTTGTGCTCCGGGCACGCCGGCTGCCCAGCCGGGAGTTCCTAGGACTCCGCTGGCCGGCTCCCCAGACCATAGCGGTGTGGCTCGGCGCCTTCGCTGTTCTGGTTGTGCTGGAAGAGATTGCCGGCCGAATGTTGGGATTACCCGCGGCTGAACCGTGGGGACAGCGTTACAGCGGAGCGTTGCTGCTGGTTCGTCTTATCGGCATGATCATGCTGGCGCCCGTGGCGGAGGAGCTGGTCTTTCGGGGTATGTTGTTCGCGCGGTTCTCCCGAACCAGACTGGGCCAGACCGGAGCGATCATCATCCCCGCCGCACTCTTTGCGCTGGCGCACGTGCAGTACTCGCCAGTTGAGATGGGGTTCGTCGCGGTGGATGGCCTCTTCTTCGGGCTGGCGCGGGCGCGAACGGACTCCATATACGTCCCGATGCTGCTCCATGCCTGCGGCAACGCTATTGCGGCGGCTCAGCGCCTGCTGGCGTGAGCCGCGGGCTGCCGCAGCTCGCCTCCAAACTTCAGCACCGCACGAACCAGCCGGTCGAAGTCGGTGCGCCGGCTCCGGTGGTTGACGTTGGCGCACCTGAGAGCGTACCGTCCCTCCAGCACCGTGCCCGAGAGCACGGCCTCGCCACTTTCCTGGAGCCGGATCAAGAGCTCCTGGTTCATCCCATTGAGTTGATCGGCCGGAACGTCTTCCGGTGCATACCGAAAGCACACCACGTTGAGCGGCACCGGTGCGAGAAGCTCCAACTCCGAGTGGGCTTCGATTGTATCCGCCAAATAGCGCGCTTGGGCAACGTTTTGCTCGATCACCTGGGCGATAGCGCGGGTGCCATGAGCCTTGAGCGAAAGCCACAGCTTGAGCGCCTTGAAGCCCCGAGTCAGATCGAGGCCCCGCTCGGCAAAGGGCAGCCCGCCGGCGATCACGCCTCGCGCTGTCGCGCCCAGATAGCTGGCTGAGGTGGCGAAGGTGGCGCGGTGCAGCTCGGGATCGCGGACCAGCACGCAGGCGCACTCGAACGGGAGGTAGCCCCACTTGTGGAGGTCGAAGGCTAAGGAGTCGGCCCGTTCGATGCCGCGGACCCGCTCTCGTAGCGTATCCGAAAGGCGAAGCAGCGCGCCGAAGGCACCGTCGATGTGCAGCCAGATCCCTTCCGACTGACAGTAGTCGGCTACTGCCTCCAGGTCATCGATCGCGCCGGTGTTGACCGTCGCCGCGGTGGCTATGACACAGCAGGGCAGCGCTCCGGCGGCACGATCCTCCTCGACGGCTCGGCGGAGTGGGGCCAGGGTGATCCGGTAGTCTGAATCGACCGGAACGCGCCGGAAAGCGGCGTTGCCCAGCCCGAGCATCTCGACCGCCTTTCTGGCCCAGCCATGAGTCTCGGTCGAGCCATAGCAGAAGAGACGGGGCGGCTTTGGCTGGTCGGGTCCGGGGTTCAAGCCGTGCTCCCTCACGTCGTATCCCGCGCGCTTGAGCGCGACGTAGCGCGCCACGGTCACGCCTAGGATGTTGGCCATGCTGCCGCCGGTGACGAAGAGACCACTCGCATCGGCCGGCAAGCCCATGAGCTGCGCCAGCCATGCGATCACCTGATGCTCTACCAGGGCCGGGGTGTGATTGAACCCCGCGAGATGGGGATTGAGCCCTGCGGCGAGCATATCGGCCATCATGCCCAACGGCGTGCCATTCCCCTGGACCCAGCCCCAGTAGCGCGGATGAAAATTTCCGTTGGGGTAGGGCAGCACCAGTTGGAGAAAATCCTGGTACGCGGCATCCGGGCCAGTCCCATCGATTGGGACTGGTTGGCGAAGTGCCTGACGGACCTGGTCGGGGATGGATTGCCACGCTGGCAATTGGGGCAGTGATGCCAGGTGATCCAGCATGTCGTCTACCATGCGGTGCGCCAGGGCGCGGAAGGACTCCCATTCACCCGGGTCAGCCGGATCGAGGGTGTGCTCCTTCACGTCGAGTTCGCTGTCGCTGCTGCCTCGGTTCACCCCGCCCTCACAGTCAGCATTGTGGGTAACATGGTCTGCGCCTGTCCGCCTGTCCGCCTGTCCGCCCGAGAGGAACATGACGGGGACTCCGCTTGCCGGGCCACCCGGTTCATGCGGTTGAACTATTATTCAAACATGCATGCCGCTCCTGTAGGCCGCAGTCACCAGGCCATGGTGGCGCCCAGCCCCGCTCGCCAACTCGAGCGGCTCCGTGCCCTGGCGCGCTTCCTGGACACCGCCATCGCGGTCCCGGGAACCCAGTTTCGCTTCGGGTTCGACGCCATCATCGGGCTGATACCGTTCCTGGGCGACGCCATCAGTGCGCTCCTGTCCGTGTACATCATCGGTCAGGCAGCGCGGCTCGGCACCCCCAGGTCCACGCTGACGAGAATGATTGCCAACGTCGGTATCGATACCCTCATCGGCGAGATACCGCTGATCGGCGATCTCTTCGACGCCGGCTTCAAGTCCAACATCAAGAACCTCGCCCTCCTGGAGAGTCATCTCAATCAGCCGGCCGAAGCGCGGAGCCAGAGCCGACTGGTGGTGGGACTCGTCGTGCTCGGGCTCCTGGTACTCGTGGTCGCTCTCTTTGTCGTTGGTATTCTGGTGGCGCAATACATCATGCGGTCCCTATCGTGAGCTCCGCAGTCATCACCCCGTCCCTTTACAGCGTGGCGATCTTCGTGTCCGATATCGAGCGCGCGGTCGAATTCTATCGGGACATGCTGGGGCTGCCGATGACGAAGCATGGTTCATTCGGAGCGGAGTTTCTGGACGGCGAGACCCACCTTGGCGTGCATCCCGCCGTTCACCCCGACGCGAGGGCGCTGGTAGGGCGCCACACCGGTATTACGCTCTTTGTTCCCGACTTGCTTCACTACTGCGGCATGCTCCACGAGCGAGGGGTACGCTTCGTGACCGAGCCGACCCAGCAAACCTGGGGGATCATGGCGATGGTCGCCGACCCCGACGGGAACATGCTCGCCCTGTGGGAAGACAAGCTGCCGGAAGGCGAGGAGCACGCCCATCACGCCGTCGATCAGGCCGATGGAACCGCGTAACCGCCCGGACCGGGCCCCGGTCTAAAGGGGGAGATCGCCTGGGCGGTCGGATGCCCTCGAAACGAGTCCTCGACGATCTGTCCCTGTTGTTCCATGCCATATTCCGCGAATTCTTTCCCCGGCTCGATGATATAACGGTACGGACTGCTGCCGATTCCCCAGGTTCGGTAGACGAAATCGCGAGTTTGCGTGGCCAGGCCACGCCCGAAATAGCGCAGAGGTCCCCAGGACTGATACTGGCCACAGTGGGTCAGCTCATGGGCAATCACCGCAAGATCTCTTCGGAACCGATCGGGTAGGAAGACGTGATTGCCGAGCGCGATCGCGCGGTTCCGGCTGGCGATCAGTACCACGCGTCGAAGCAAGCCGGGGAGCCCGCGGTCACTGCGATAGAGTCGCACCCGCCGGCAGTCGACTGCGCGCGGCAGGCTCCCCAGCGCGGCGTGTTCGGCCGGCGTCAGCCGCCGGGAGAAAGCCATCGGCGACTATCTCCCCAGGAACTCTCCGATCGCCGCCAGCGATTCGATGTGATCGCAAAAGATCTTGAAGGTGGCGATCAGCGGCACAGCGATGAAGGCCCCCGGCACTCCCCAGATCCACCACCAGAACACCAGCCCGATGAAGATGGCCACCGGATTGAGCGTCAGCCTACGACCCAGGATCAAGGGCGAGAGCAACTGGGATTGCAGCAGGTTCACGGTCAGATAGGCGGCTGGCACCAACAAGGCATGGCCCACCTGCTCGAACGTCACCAGCCCTGCGAGCGTGAGAAGGGTGAGCATCGCGGTGGCGCCCAGGTAGGGCACGAACTCCGCCAGAGCGGCCAGCGCTCCCCACAGGAGAGGATTGGGCATCTTGAGGAGGTACATCACGCCGGTGACGGCGACGCCGAGCGCGATATTGACCAGTGTAATGGTGGCCAGGTAGGTGGAGATCGAGGCCTCGGTCTCTCGGGCGATCGCCACGGCCTTCTTCTTATCTCGCAGCAGGGGCAAGACCTTGATCAACTTCTGCAGAAAGAGATCGCCGGCTGCCAGCAGGAAGTAGAGCAGGATGATGACCTCAATCGCACCGGTGAGCAGCGACTGGGTGGTGCCGAAGAGCCTCTCGGTGAGACTAGGGCCCTTGACGATGACTTCCGTTGCCTTCGGCTCGGCGACTTGGGTGGCCTGCTCAACCTGTTCCGCGGTTTTGCTGACCTGCTCAACCGGCTTACGAAGGGCCTGTAACCGGCTTTGAGCCTCGCGCATGCTGGTAGGAAGCCGGCCCACCCATTCCCGGGCCGGAGTTGCCAGGCTGTACACCGCTACTCCCGCCCCACCCAGCAAGGCCAGGATCACGATGGCCGCACCGAGCGGCTCGGGAATTCGAGCCCGCTTGAACGCTCGGATTAGCGGACTCAGCAGGAAGTCGAGCAGGACGGCGAGCACAATGGGGAGGAAAAATTCCCGGGCGAAATAGAGAGTGTAGAACAGGGCGAGCACGAAAAGCCCGGTGATCGCTATCGATCTGATCTCCACGTGCTCGCGGAGCACTTCACCGGTTTTCGTTATATCGGGGGTTTCGACCGGCTCGCCTTCGCCCGGCTCGGGGGCGGGAGCAGCAACGTCAGGCTCGAATGGCGTGGTACCTGCGCGGTCATTCGGGGCGCTGGTCGACATCGGTATCTCCTCCGAGGCTTAGCGCCCTTGTTCCCTCATGGTGCCGGACATAAGGTTAGCCGGCCGTGGCACGAGCGGCTGTGCCGCAGCACACCGGCACTTCCTGTTGGGGAATAGACTCGCATGTCGCTCCTCTGGCAATCGATTCTCTCGCTCTGGGCCTGGCTGGTACTCATCCTCTGCATCCTGCTTTGGTTCCCGGTGCTGGCCGTGGTGCGGCTGGTCACGTTGCCATTCGACGGCGGGGCTTACGCGGCGGGCTACATCTTCCGCCGAATCGGCCCGGTCATGGCGTCCCTCAACCCGCTTTGGCGCTTCCGCTACTCCGGAAAGCTCCCGGCCGACCCCCGCAGGCCCTACGTAGTGGTCTCCAACCACGAATCGTTCGCCGACATCCTACTCATCAGCCACTTGCCCTGGGAGATGAAGTGGCTCTCCAAAGCCGAGCTATTTCGCATTCCGATCATGGGCTGGATGATGTGGCTAGTGGGAGACATCCCGGTCAAGCGCGGCTTTGGGCCCAGTGCAGTCGAGGCGATGCAGCGCTGCCGGCAAATGCTCCAGCGACGGGTCTCCGTTATGATCTTTCCCGAGGGGACCCGATCCCGCACCAGCGAGCTGTTGCCATTCAAGGATGGCGCGTTTCGGCTGGCGGTGGAGGCGGGAGTTCCGATTCTTCCGCTGGCGGTCTCGGGTACACGCACCGCACTTCCTAAGTCCGATTGGCGCTTCGGCCGCTCGGTCGCGGAAGTGCGAGTGCTGGAGCCGGTGGATACCACCGGTATGACTCTGGAGGATATCCCGGCGCTCAAGGCTCGAGTTCGAGACACCATCGTGCAGGCTCGAGATCGGTTGGCGCAGGGCCGTCTAGACTCGGCCGAGGTCTCCGGGAGCGCGCACCCGACCCACCACTCCGGCCAACGCCAGTAGCGTGATCAGATACGGCAGCATCAAAAAGAGCTGATAGGGCGCCTGCACATCGAGGGCTTGAGACAAGAACTGCAAGGCAGTCGCCAGGCCGAAGAGCAGGGCAGCCGCGGCCACTCCCCCCGGGTGCCAACGTCCCACCACTACAATCGCGATTGCCAAGTAACCGCGGCCGGCAGTCATCCGCTCGGCAAAGGTGCCGACCTGGGCCAGCACGAGGGTAGCACCCCCCAGCCCTCCCAAAGCGCCACCGACCAACACCGAGCCTACCCTGATGGCAGTGGTTCGAACTCCCGCCGCTCGGGCCATGGCCGCGGCCTCTCCCGTGGCTCGGAGCTGCAGCCCCAGGCGGGTCCGGAACAGAACCCACCAGACCAGTGGAACCGCGGCAACCGCCAGATAGGTGGGCGCAGGCTGATCGAAGAAGCCGCTACCGATGATGGGGATGCGTGACAGCCCCGGAATGGCGAGCGGCCGAAGTGTAGGAATCGAAAGGCCGGCTCCAGCGGCCCCGTAGGCTTTTCGATATATGGTTCCGGTAATCCCGATGGCCGCGAGGGTGATGGCAGTGCCCGTTATGATCTGGTCCGCCCGGGCTCCGATGACGATGAGTGCAAAAATTCCGGCCAGCACCATACCGGCACACAAAGCGGCCAGCATGCCGGCCCAGGGGCCCCCTGCCGCCGCACCCAGTGCGGCCGCGAGCGCGCCCGCCAGCATGATCCCTTCCATGCCAAGGTTGATCACGCCGGAACGCTCGCTAATGGTTTCGCCGGTGGCTGCGAACAGGAGCGGGGTGGCGACCCGAACCGCAGCCGCCACAAACCCAGTGAGCAAGACCACGCTATCCATCGGCTGTCCGGCTCGAGACCGGCCGCTTGCGACGAAGCCTGACCTTGACGCTACTCCAACCGCCCCGCGGTGCGGTGGCCAAAAGCGCTACGACGATAACCACCGCTTCGACCACATACACTGCCACGGCAGGAACACCGGCTTCTCGCTGCATCGCTCCCGCCCCAGCTTCCAGTGCACCAAACAGGATGCCGGAGAGCACCACAGCGCCCGGATGAAGTCCAGCCAGCAATGCGACGGCAATACCGGTGAAGCCGTACCCGGGTGAGAGATTCTGGTAGAGCGCGTAGGAAACACCACTCACCTCCATCCCACCCGCCAATCCCGCGATCGCACCCGAGATGAAGAGCGCGACGGCGCCAACTCGTTGGCTGTCCACCAGGCCGCTCACCTCCGCCGCCCGGGGGCCGGCACCTACGGCTCGCAGTCGGAACCCCCACAACGTCCCGGCAAAAAGAAACCAGAGCACGATCGCGAGACCCAGCGCCAGGATGAACCCCGCGTGGAGCCGAGTGCCGTCCAGCAGGGGAAGGCGGGCCGACTCGGGGATCGGATCACTCTGGGGATAGATGTGCCCACTCTCCTGCAGCGGCCCTTGAACCAGGAGACTCACCAGCAGCTCGGCGACGAACACCAACAAGAGCGTGCTGATGACCTCGATCACGTCGAAGCGCAATTTGAGCCACACCGGTAACGCCACCCATGCAGCGCCGCCGAGGGCTGCAGCCGTCAATACTGCCGTGGTGGCGACGGCAGGAGGACGGCTGGATACGTGTAGCGCCACCCAAGTGGCCGCGATCGCCCCAGCATAAAACTGCCCTTCGGCGCCGATGTTCAGGGCACCGCCGCGAAAAGAGATGGCAATGCCGAGTCCGATCAGGATGAGGGGAACTGCTCGAACCAGCGTTGCCGAAGTGAAGGCGTACCAGGATCCGAATGCACCGGACCAGAGAGCGGTGAGTGCGGGAATGGGCGGATATCCCGCCGCGGCGAGTCCAGCGGCGAGGGTGGCGAGCCCCAGCAGGACTGCTGCCGCGGCCCAGCCCAGTCGGGCCACCTAACCGGCACCTCCCAACATCATCGCGCCAATCCCGGAGCGGGAAGAGTGGTCGGGCGCTTCGATCAGTGATCCACGGGCCACCACGACGATGCGCTGCCCGAGCGCGAGCACTTCGTCCAAGTCGGTGGAGTGGAATAACACTGCTGCTCCCTGCCCGGCGGCTGCTCGCAAACGATCGTGAATAGCCCTTGCCGCCACGACGTCCAGGCCCCGAGTGGGATTCTCCGCGACGATGACCGCCGGGTTTCGGGAGAGCTCGCGAGCCACGATCAGCTTCTGCTGGTTTCCGCCACTCAGAGCACTCGCTCTGGCCTTGGGACCCGCCGCTACTATCCCGAATTCATCCAACAGCTCGGCCGTGCGCCGACGCGCTTCATCCCAGCGAATCCGGCCGCCACGCACCCAGGGTGCGTCCTTTCCCAGGCCTAGCGTCACGTTTTCCGCCAGGTTGAGATCCGGAATCAACCCCTCCGTGATCCGGTCCTCCGGAATGAATCCGATTGGCCGTGAGACTTCGAGCCGACCGCGAAGGGGCATGATTCTCCCGGCGACCGCCCTGAGCAACTCACGCTGGCCGTTCCCCTCTACCGCCGCCAGCCCGACGATGTCTCCCGCTCCAACCGACAAGGACGCGTGGCGCACGGCGATTCCGTATCCGCTTTCCCGTGACACCTCCAGTGCATCGAACCGTATCAGCGGGCGGCCACTTAGATCCGACAGTGGTGAAATCGTCTGGGCTACGTCCCCCGGTGACGAGCTCCGGCCGATCATTGCTTCAGTCAGGGACTGCACAGTTTCACCCGCTGCCGTCCCCGTATGGGTGACCGCACCGCGTCGCAGGACCGTGACACGGTCGGCTCCGCGCAGGACCTCATCGAGCTTGTGGGTTATGAGAACGACCGAACCCCCGGACGAGGCAAACTCACGGACGACTCGCAGCAGCTCTTCCGCTTCCGTCGGAGCCAAGACTGCCGTGGGCTCATCCAGGAGGAGGATTCGGGCATCACGCGAGAGGGCTTGTACGATCTCGAGCCTCTGCTTGAGCGCGACCGAGAGCCGACCAGCGCGCTCAGCGGGGTCAAGCGGCAGCCCCAAGCGCTCACTCAGCTCCCGGGTCCGCTCCTCCAGCCGTGTGGGGGATCCTCCCCATCCGGCCGACAGTGCCACATTCTCAGCTACGCTGAGTGCGGGCACGGAGGTGAAGTGCTGATGCACCATGCCCATGCCCAGAGCGCGGGCCACACGGGGTGACGTGACTCGGGTGAGGTCGCCGTTGACTCTCTCTTCTCCAGCATCGGGCCGAACCAACCCGTATGCCACGTGCATCAAGGTCGACTTCCCAGCCCCATTTTCACCCAGGAGGGCGTGCACCTCTCCCCGGGCCAGCGTGAAAGCGGCTCCGTCGAGAGCCTGCACGGAGCCGAAACGCTTTTGCACCCCGATTAACTGGAGAACCGGGACCACGAGGGATTACAATCCCGTCGGGTGGTCGTGAAACTCCCAGTCCAGGCTGAAACGGTCCGCCAGATGTGATGCCATAGCCTGGACTCCCAACGTTTCCGTGGCGTAGTGTCCGGCGTAGATCAGGTTCACACCCGATTCCATGGCATCGAAGTAGGTATGGTGGGGGCCTTCGCCAGTGATGAACGTGTCGAGCCCTGCGGCTCGTGCATCGCCCAGCATCGTACCGGCCGCACCGGTAATGATGCCAATCTTCCCGGGTTTTTCCGGGCCACCTGGAATGAGGGTGGCAGTTCCTTTGAGGGTGTGGAGGGCCCGGTCGAGCTCCCCGGCCAGGGATTCGCGGCTGGAGAGACTGGCGGGCGCATGCCCCCACACCCCCATGGGGATCCCCTTGTAGTTACCAAACCAACCCTCCACCTGAAGGCCGAGCCGCTCCGCAAGGACCGCGTTGTTACCCACTTCGGGATGGATATCGAGGGGAATGTGGGCGGCATAGACTGCCATATCGTGGTCCAGTAGCGGGGCAACTCGACGGTAGCGGCGCCCTGTCAGCGGGACGTTGCCCTCCCAGAACAAACCATGGTGCACCAGAATGAGGGGGGCCGGCCGGCCAGGATCGCGGGCAGCTATGGCACCCACGATCGTCGCTTGCGAAGCATCGACTGCCGCTACGATGCCTCCGATGCGCCCACTGTTCTCAACCTGGAGACCGTTGACCGCATTGGTCTCATCCGGCACTTCCTTGATCCGAAGATACTGGTCCAGGTAGGCGACGACCTCGTGCAGCGCGACCCCGGCGCTCATAGAGGCCGCATCGCCTCCATGCTGGCCGGTCGTGGCGCTGGGATCAAGGTGCCGGCGGCGATCGAGTCCGCTGCGGCCTGCACTCGCGCACTTAGCGCCGGTGGCACGAGACTGTCGAGTTGATGATTGGGTACATAGCGGACCACACCGCTTCTGAGTCCAAAGGCCTTCACCTGAGGGCTGAACTGTCCCGATTTGACCTCCGATGCCACCAGAAGAAAGGCTCGGGGGAGATCAATCACTGCACTCCCCAGCACGTGGCCTGGAGCTAAACTCGACTGGTCGAGGTTCGCGCCGAACACGTAAGCGCGTGCTTGATTCTTGATAGCCTGAAAAAGCCCTAAGGCAGCAGCGTCCGCGTTGTGATGGAACATGTCGGCACCGGCGCTCAACAACGCCAGGGCTGCTTCTCGCCCGGCAGCCACATCATCGAAGCTGTTGAGATAAATCTGGCGACTTTGGATCTTGGGGTTCACCCTCCGGGCACCGTTGACCCAACCCTTATAGGCTGCCTCTATGGGCGGCAGCTCGATACCACCGATAAACCCCAGGACATTGCTCTTGGTCACCCCGCCGGCCACCATACCCGCTAGAAAACTGGCTTCCTCCAGCCGAAAGATCAGAGGTGCCACGTTCCCGCGGGCTCGGCGCCCGGAGGTGATGATGAAGATCGTATTGGGGTAGTCAGCCGAGATGCGCTCGGCAGCATCCTGGAACTCGAAGCCATGGGCAAAGACAAGGCGGTAGCCTTGAACCGCGTAGGTTCGGAGGGCTTCGCTCTGCTCGGCGGGGGTACGGGCTTCCACGTGGCTGATGGAAAGACCCAACGAATCGTGGATCTGCTGAAGACCTCGATAGGCGCCTGAGTTCCAGGCGGCATCGTCAATGGAGCCGGGAGTAACCAGGCCGACTCGCATCCCGGGCGGGCGAGAAGAGGAACAGGAACATAGCGCCATCAAAACCACACATTGGCGCCACTTGAAGCGCAGTAAGCTCAGAGAGACCGGGGCTGCAGGGAAATGCACCACTCGGAGCCGTAAAGGTTAGGTAACAATATTATTTTCAACAGACTTAGGTGAATTTTCAACGATTGTGGGAACTCGCGGCCGCCTGTGGCGCCTTGCTGAGGTCCATTTTGACCTCACCGGTCACTCTCGCCCCTTCAATTATAGAGATGCGTGGAGTGAGGATGTCTCCAGCTACTAACGCTGAGGCGTGCAGCTCCACTCTCTCCCGAGCGTTGATGGCCCCGCTGACCTGGCCGGCGATGATAGCCTCCTGGGTATGAAGATCGCCTTCGATCACGGCACCCGCCGCTACCAGGATTTGAGACCCCACACGAACGGCACCTTTCACCCGGCCTTCGACCCGTACCACACCTTCTGTCTCTAAGTCGCCTATTACTGTCATGTCGCTGGCGATAATGGAGAAGGGAATTTGGTCGGTGCGTCTGCGCTTGAGCTCGGCCCCCGACTCGTCCCGAGCAGGATTACTGAAGATTCCCATCAACGCCCCTCCTTTACCAAAGTCAACGGATCGAGGGATACGCCGCCGTGCCTGATCTCGAAATGAAGATGAGGTGCGGTGGATCGGCCGCTATTCCCAGTGAGGCCAATGACCTGCCCTGGAGCCACTGTTCCGTCCTGTGTCACTATGATGCGTGATAAGTGGCCGTACATAGTCTGATAGCGGGACGGATGATCCAGGAGAACGAAGTTGCCGTATTCGAGGTCCTCACCGACTTGCTTAACCGTCCCTCCTCCGGATGCTCTCACGATGCTACCGACCGAGATGGCGATGTCGATCCCGGGGTGGGGCTCATCGCGCTCGCCCGCCTTGACCTGACCCCGGGTTATGTAGCCCGGTTCATCCAGCGGCCAATGGCGGGGCACCGACGGTCCGGTGACCGTATCTGGTGGGGTTGATGCGATCCGGGCTCCAATCGCCGGTGCGATCGGCAGCCCTGACGAGCTTATGACCGGATCGCGGACAATGGTGCCACCCAACATCCGGCGCACCTGGCTGTAGCGCGACTCCGCACTGTCCAACGCGGCAGATAGCTCTCGAACTCGAGCGTTGTCTCGCTGAAGTCGAGCGAGCTCGCGCTCCATTCCAGGCACTCGCAGGGCGGCTCGAACCAGGGGCCCATACAGCACGATGAGCACCAGCAATACGAGGGCGGCAAGCGTCGCGACGACCGTCCCCAAGCGAAGGGCCCAGAATGGTATCCGAAGACTTCTGGTTTTTGTTGTTCCGTCCCGCTGAATGACAAGAGTGACGGCTCGTGAACGCCGCTTCATCCAGCGAACGGTTCGCCCAGAATAAGGTCGAGCACCCGCGCGAGATCGTCGTTGGAGTAGTAGCTGATGCTGATGAAGCCCCGGCCGCGGCGTCGAGTAGTTACCCTGATGTCGGTACCCAGCCGCTTGCGGAGGGCGTCTTCCACCCGTCTAACATCGGGGTTGATCGGTCTCGGTGCCGGTCGGCTTGCCGGCGTTGGGGTGGTGGCTACAGCGGAGGCGGTTTGCGCGCGGTCGGCGGAGCCGTCCGCCCGGGCCCGGACTTCCAGATCCCGTACCGACCATCCCAACTCGACGGCCTGCCGAGCCAACGGGATTATGTCGGATTCCTGGCTGACCCCCAGGAGAGCGCGAGCGTGTCCTTCGGACAACTTTCGCTCTTGAACCAGGTTCTTCACTTCGTCCGGCAGCTTCAGAAGCCTCAAGCGGTTGGTCACTGTCGACCGGTTACGCCCGACGAGGCGGGCGATCTCACCCTGGGCAAGTTTGAACTCCGAGCCCAGGCGTTCATACCCTGCGGCTTCGTCAATGGCCGTGAGCTCATCGCGCTGAAGATTTTCAACCAGTGCAAGCGTGAGCAGCGTCGGATCGTCGACATCTTTCACGATCGCGGGAATCTTGGTCCAGTTGAGCCGTTGGACTGCTCTCCAACGTCGCTCCCCGGCGATGAGCTCGTATTTACCGTTGCGAGGCCGAACCACGACCGGCTGCAGCAGACCCGATGCCTCTATCGAAGCAGTAAGCTCGGCCAACGCTGCCTCGTCCACCTGAGTGCGGGGCTGGTAAGGGTTGGGAACCACGACATTGATCGGGAGCTCGCGCAGCGCGCCCGATGCCTGGGCTTGCTCTCGAGTCACCGATCCAAGGAGCGCCTCGAGTCCTCTTCCCAGCCGCTTGGTCTCGGTCATGTGGTTACCTCTGATAGGGGATCGGTGTCTGGATCCGGCAGTGGTTCAGGACTCTGGGTCGTCTCTGGCAAGTGAATCATGGATCGCTCCTCAGGCGCTCCTGGGGCTTCCACTCGTCTCAGCAGCTCCTGCGCAACCGACAAGTAGCTCTTCGCACCTACCGACTGGTCGTCGTAAAGCAGAATTGGCTTTCCAAAGCTGGGGGCTTCGGCCAAGCGGACATTCCGGGGAATGGGGGTCATGAATACCTTGGCCCCGAAGTATTCCTTGGCGTCTTCAGCGACTTGTCGGCAGAGGTTGAGCCGGGAGTCGTACATGGTCAGCAGAACGCCGCTGATGGCCAAGCCGGGGTTGAAGTTCTGCTGCACTAACCTGACAGTGTTAAGAAGCTGGCTTATCCCTTCAAGTCCATAGTACTCACATTGAATGGGAATCAGGACGGCATTAGCAGCTGCGAGCACATTTAATGTCAGAAGGCCAAGCGATGGCGGACAGTCCACAACGATGTAATCGTAGGCCCCTTGAATGTCTTCAAGTATATGTCGGAGAATAGCTTCCCTTCCCTCACGGTCCACAAGTTGAAGTTCTGCTCCCACCAAGTCCTGGGTAGCAGGCAAGACCGAGAGAAAGGGGAGCGCTGAGATCGAGAGGATGGATTCGAAAGGAGGACGGCCCTCGACCAGCGACTCGTACAGCGAGAGCTCGACCGTCTCTTTGGCCACTCCCAGCCCGCTCGTTGCATTCCCTTGCGGGTCCGCGTCGAGCAAGAGCGTACGTCGCTCTGCCAGCGCAAGAGAAGCTGCGAGGTTGACGGCGGTGGTTGTCTTACCCACGCCACCCTTCTGATTTGCGATCGCGATGACGTGTGCCATGATTTGTGATTTAGGGCAGTAAGTCGGTTATGACTGCACTTGTTATCGACTTCTGCGATGAGGATTGAACTCAGGGGCTGGATTGGCCAGTGGCGGCCAAGACGAATATAGGAAGTCGGATGAGATGTGCAATCGTTGGCGTTGAATCGCTGCGCTCGAAACCGAGTTTCACGGGAAACATCTGGGGGGGGTTGGTTCAAGCAATCGAATTGTGGAGCGAAGCCACGGGACCGGGATTAGGTAAGACCTCCATGAGTTTCACGTGAAACATCAGAAGCACGATCAACCTGGTTCCTCAGGACAGCCGCTAGCACTCCCTGGAGATCGCTGGGTGAGACACCTGGGATGCGACTAGCTTGCGCCAAGGACCGGGGACGCACCGTCTGCAGCTTTTCACGGGCCTCAAAGGAGAGGCTACCCAGATCGCGGTAGTTCATTCCCGCGGGTAGCACGAGCTCAGACAACCTCTCGAGTTTGGCAACTGCCGCCTGCTCACGCGCCAGATAGCCGGCGTATTTGAGCTCAATTCCAGCCCACTGATAGGCATCCTTTTCGAACTCAACTCCAATTGCGAGTAGAAGCTCATCCAGACGTACCTCGGGTCTTCGAACCAATTCTGCGATTCGCATTGGCTCGCTAACTGGCGACGAACCTACCCGAGCGAGAACAGGGTTCGCGTCAGCCGGTGTGATCACCGAATCTATCGCCACATCCCTGATCCGCTCCTCGTTCCGGAGCTGAGTCTCCTTCTTCCGCTCTTCCTCTGGCGTGAGCAGTCCCAGTTGGCTGGCCACTGGGCCCAGGCGACGCAGGGCATTGTCTTGGCGCAGCAGCAAGCGGTACTCGGAACGGGAGGTAAAGAGCCGATACGGTTCATCTACCCCTCGACTCACCAGATCATCTACTAGTACACCTACAAAGGCCTGCTCGCGCCCGAACACTATCTCTGGGGCACTCAAGGCGAGGGCTGCTGCATTCAGTCCGGCAACAACGCCCTGGGCCGCAGCCTCCTCGTATCCAGTGGTTCCATTCACTTGGCCCGCCAGAAAGAGCCCTGGAAGAACTTTGGACTCTAGTGTCGGTTTCAATTGAGTGGGGGGGAAATAATCGTACTCGATCGCGTAACCCGCCCTGGTCATTTGTACCTTTTCGAGACCGGGAATGGTTTGCAGCAGCTCCAGCTGAAGTGCCGGAGGTAGGGAGGTGGAGAGTCCGTTTACATACATCTCGGAAGTATCCAGACCCTCAGGCTCAAGAAAGATCTGATGTCGCTGCGCAGCAGGGAACTTGACGATTTTGTCTTCGATTGACGGGCAGTAACGAGGGCCTCGCCCACTGATTGCACCGCCGTAGAGAGCTGATTCCTTAAGATGTCGTCGCACTAGGGCGCCGAGTCTCTGGTCAGTATGAGTGAGGAAACAGGCTCTTTGGTCCGGCCGAGTGGCTTTGGAATAGAAGGAGAACGAAAAGGGGTCGGGATCTCCCTCCTGCAGCCCTGTCTTCGAAAAGTCGACGGAGCGCCCATCGATCCGAGGGGGCGTTCCCGTCTTGAATCGCCCAACTGTCAAACCAAGCTCTTCGAGATGTTTTGCCACTTCCACGGCTGGGCCCTCTCCAGCCCGTCCGGCTGGCACCTCCAACGTCGTGCCGATATGGATCTTGCCCCTGAGGAACGTTCCGGCTGTAATCACAACTGCTGGTGCCAAATATTTCACTAACGCCACTGTCTCGACACCATCAATACTGCTAGCTGACATCAGGAGTCTGGAGACCGTGCCCTGGGCAAATAGCAGGTTCGGAAGGCGCTCCAATTCGCTCCTCACCGCGCGCCGATAAAGACCTCGATCGCATTGAGCGCGGGGTGACCACACCGCGGGGCCTTTCGAGCGGTTCAGCATGCGGAACTGAATGCATGCCCGATCGGTAGCACGCCCCATCACCCCTCCGAGGGCATCCACCTCGCGAACCACAGTGCCTTTAGCAATCCCACCGATGGCGGGATTGCACGACATCTGACCGATTGTCTCGAGATTTTGGGTGAGCAGAAGGGTCCTCGCACCGCGCCGAGCAGCCATGGCCGCGGCCTCGGCCCCGGCGTGTCCGCCTCCGACCACGATAACATCGAACCGATTCATGGGCTGTAATCTAGGCGTGGGCCGGTGAAGTGCGCTGGTTTCGCTACTCTGGCACTTCCCAGAACCGTTTTCTATCTTGGCGAGCCATGCCGTACCAGATAACGATCGATCGAAGCCTTTGCTCCGGCTACGCCGAATGTGCGGCGATTGCGCCCGAGGTGTTCCACCTGGGAAGGGACAACATCTCGGCGGTCATAGATCCTGAGGGCGCCGACGATGAAACGATCCTCGACGCTGCCCGCGCATGTCCGGTTGACGCCATCATTCTGGTCGATGAGTACGAGGATCAGGTCTGGCCTGGGTAGGTTCTAATGGGCAGCTAAAGGTCTGAGAGCCTGACGATGTTGGCCACTTCGTCGTTAGGCAGAACCAAGTGCTTCATCTCGCTTCGAATGCCGAACCTCGCCGTCTTCTTCAGGTACTCTGCTTTCGAAAGATCCCCCAGCGCTTGGTCATGCACGCCCACATCGAGCAGGTGCACCCCTCGCTCGTCCTGACTGTCATAGCGGCCCACATAGGTGCGGGGGCCATGGGTCTCGACTACCACAGTCATCCCGTGCAAGTCGGCGTGCCCCGGGTGAAAGACGTGCCCACTCATAGCCGCTCCATCATACGGTAGCGCCGCAGAACTTGTCGAACGCCGCAGTCAGGTTTGCAGCGATGTCTTTCGGAGATCTTCCCTCGATCTGGTGCCGGTGGATGAAGTGGACCACCTCACCATCCCTGAAGAGTGCCATAGAAGGGCTGCTGGGCTGATATTCGGCAAAGTACTGGCGGGCGCGGGCGACGGCCTCCAGATCCTGGCCCGCGAACACGGTCACCACTTGCTGCGGCACAACCGGATGCTTGAGGGCCAAGGCAAGAGCTGGCCGGGCGTTCCCGGCGGCACACCCGCAGACCGAGTTGACGAACACCAGCATGGACCCCCTCTGATTCCCAAGGGCGGCATCGACCTCTGCTCCAGTGGTGAGCTCCTTGGCGCCGAGCCGCGTGACCTCCGCACGCATGGGAGCTACGAGTGAGGGATGGTAAGGCATCAGTTGCACTCTCCTATGTTGTGACTGTGGCGGCCGGAGCCTGGAGGGCTGCTTTCATAGCGTGCCAGGACAGACTGGCGCACTTTACTCGGACGGGATATTCGCGCACACCCGAGAACACGGCCAGCTTTCCTAATGTGTGAGCCTCGAGAGGGTCGAGCTCACCGGTAACAAGCCGGTGGAACTGCTCGAACAGATGTTCGGCCTCGGCCTTCGTCTTGCCTTTGATCGCACTCGTCATGAGTGATGCTGAGGCAACCGAAATGGCACAGCCGGATGCCTCGAAGCTGACGTCTCGAACCCGGTCTCCATCCAGCAACAGCCATACCGTCAATCGGTCACCGCAGAGTGGGTTGTCTCCCTCCACTCGTCGGTTGGCGTTTGCCATGGCACCATAGTTACGGGGAGACCGGTTGTGATCCAGAATGAGATCCTGATACAGCGCGCTGACGGCCGACATCAGTCGAAGGTCCGACCCACTCGGACGAGTCCTCTGACGAGCGCATCAATCTCCTCGCGAGTGTTATAAAAGGCGAACGATGCCCGGGCCGTCGCCGGGATCCCAAAGTGTCGCATCACTGGCTGGGTACAGTGGTGCCCAGCTCGAATAGCAATGCCGTCATCATCCAGGATTGCTCCAATGTCATGTGGGTGAACGCCCCGCATGATGAAGCTGAGCACACCGGCCTTGGCGCTCGCGCGCCCGATGACGGTGACCCGCTCGAGGGCGGAGATTTTCTCGGTGGCGTAGGTGAGCAGCTCCTCCTCCCAACGCTGGATTACGTCACAACCGATGTGGGTGAGGTAGTCGACCGCAGCGCCCAGACCTATGACTTCGGCGATCATCGGAGTTCCTGCCTCGAACTTGGCCGGCAGCTCTGCCCAAGTGGTTTGCTCGAATGTGACGGTTGCTATCATGCCGCCCCCACCCTGGTAGGGCGGCATACGGTCCAGCAAAGATTCCCGACCGTAAAGGACACCGACCCCAGTCGGACCGAAGAGCTTGTGGCCGGAAAACGCCAGGAAATCACAGCCGAGGTCCTGGACATCGAGCGCCAAGTGAGGAGCAGATTGCGCTGCATCGAGTAGGACCGGCACGCCCCGATCGTGAGCCAGTGCGATCAGCGCCTTTACCGGGTTAATGGTGCCGAGGGCGTTCGAGAGGTGCACCATAGCCACCAGTCTGGTCCGCGAGCTCAGGAGCGCCTCGAAGGCTTCGAGGTCTAACTCACCCTGGTCTGTAATCGGGACTACTTTCAGCACCGCACCGATCTGCTGACAGACCAACTGCCAGGGCACGATGTTCGAGTGATGCTCCATGGCCGTGATCAGGATTTCATCGCCAGCCTGGAGGAAGGTTCGTCCGAAGCTCTGCGCTACCAGATTGATCCCGTCTGTGGTTCCCCGGGTGAAGATGATCTCTCGAGCACTCGCGGCATTTAACTGCCTAGCGACTTTCTCCCGCACGGCCTGATACTCGGCAGTGGCCCGCTCGCTGAGATAATGGACTCCGCGGTGAATGTTGGCATTATCGTGTCGATAAAAATCTGCCACCGCATCGATGACTGACTGCGGCTTCTGAGCGGTGGCGGCATTATCGAGGTAGATCAGCGGCTTGCCCCGGACTCGGCGCCGAAGGATGGGGAAATCTTCTCGGATGCGGCCGACATCAAAGGGCCGGATCTGCCGCCCCACCTCGGCCGGGGCCGGGACCAGTTCCGGATCCAGAAGCTCCGGAGTAGGAGTAGCTTCTGGTGCTCTCTTCATAGAGACCCGAGTCGCTCCCGGACCAGGCGCTCCAGCTCGGTCCGCACCGGCTCCAACGTCACTTCCTCGATGACCTCGGCCGCAAAAGCGTAGGTGAGGAGGCGCTGGGCCTCAGCAGCCGCAATGCCGCGACTCCGCGCGTAGAAGAGCGCGAGGTCATCCAGCCGTCCCACAGTTGCACCATGGGTACACTTGACGTCATCCGCAAAGATTTCGAGCTGGGGCTTGGTATCAACCTTGGCCGTGTCGCTCAGGAGGAGGTTGCGATTGGTTTGCTTGGCATCGGTCTTCTGGGCCTCGGGCCTCACGAACACCTTCCCGTTGAACACCGCTCGCGACCGGCCGTCCAGCACTCCCTTGTAGACCTCCCAACTACGGCAATTGGGATGATCGTGGAAGATGGCGGTGTGGTTGTCGACCAACTGACTGCCACGGGTGAGGTACAGCCCGTAGAGCAGCGTCTCCACGTTTTCGCCATCGAGGCGTACGTGGAGATTGTGCCGAGCTAGAGCACCCCCCATGGCCATGGAGAACGAGCGGTAATGGCTGTCACGGTGTTGGTTGACGTATGTGGCACCGATATGATACGACCGCTCGCTCTCGCGCTGAATCCGGGTGTGCTCCAGCCAAGAATTGGGACCCGTCACCACCTCTGTGACAGCATTGGTCCAGTAGGGGCTTCCGGTGCTCAGCGTGACGTAACTCTCGATCACCGACGCCCGCGAGCTACGATCCATGATCACCAGATTGCGCGGATGGATCACGCTACCAGCCGATTCGCGGGTGGTGACGAAAACCAGGTGTATCGGCTGTGTCGCGCTGGTGTCGGCGGGCACGTGGACAAAACCACCGTCGCTTAGGAAGGCCGTGCTGAGCGCCGTAAAGGGATTGGTCTCGACCGAGGCGTAGCGGGCGAGGTGCGGCTGGAGTACCCTGCGATCGGTTCTCAGGGCGTCAGCCAGATTGCCGACGCGCAGCCCCCTCTCGAGTACTCCGATCGAGCTGAGCGGGCGAGCGTAGACGCCGTTTACAAAGACGAGAGTGGTCCACTCGGCATGGCCGAAGATAAAAGGCAGCAGTTCTTCCCGAGTGATATCGGTCGAGCTGGTGACGGGGCTCCAGGTCTGCTGGGCAATGGGGGTCACTGGAGTGAAACGCCACTCCTCATCCCGGGTGGAGGGGAAGCCTAACCGGGCAAAACGCTCCATCGCTGTGCGGCGTATAGGCTCCAGCCACTCTGATGCGCCCAGGGTGGCGGTTTCCTCTCGAGCCTCAAACTCCTGCAGGAACGCTCCGGTCACGACACTGCTCCCACAGGATCCTCCAGCCACTCGTATCCCCGCTCCTCCAACTCGAAAGCTAGTTCCTTGCCGCCCGACTTCACGATCCGTCCACCCGACAGCACGTGGACGCGGTCAGGGATGATGAAGTTGAGCAGTCGCTGATAGTGGGTGACCACGATCGTGGCATTGTCCGGCCGACGCAGAGCATTGACGCCGTTGGCAACGATGCGGAGCGCGTCGATGTCGAGCCCTGAGTCGGTCTCATCTAGAATGGCAAGTCGAGGCTCGAGCACAGCCATTTGAAGGATTTCGTTGCGCTTCTTCTCGCCACCGGAAAAGCCCGAGTTGACAGCCCGGCCCATGATCTCCGGCCCCCATTCGACCAGACGGAGCTTTTCCTCGAGCAGGTCGAGGAAGTCCATCGAGTCGACTTCCTCGAGACCGCGCGCTTTCCGGATCTCGTTATACGCGGCGCGGAGGAAGTACGCGTTACTGATTCCCGGAATTTCAACGGGATATTGAAACGCCAGGAAGAGGCCGGCCTGGGCCCGCTCTTCGGGGTCCATGGCAAGCAGGTCCTGTCCTTGGTAGAGCACTTCCCCGGCAGTCACCTCATAGGCCGGGTGACCAGCCAACACCTGGGCCAACGTGCTCTTACCAGAGCCGTTAGGTCCCATCACCGCATGCACCTCTCCCGCATGGACCGTGAGGTCAATGCCCCGCAGGATCTCCTTCTCTCCGGCACTGGCTCGCAGGCCTCTTATCTGCAGCATTATCCGACACTCCCTTCCAAACTCACGCCGAGCAGCTTCTGCGCCTCGACGGCGAACTCCATGGGGAGCTCCTTGAAGACTTCTTTGCAGAAGCCGTTTACGATCATCGATATCGCGTTCTCGGTGTTGAGTCCCCGCTGCTTGAGATAGAAGATCTGGTCCTCTCCGATCTTGGAGGTGGACGCCTCATGTTCCACCGAGGCCGTCGAGTTCTGGACATCGATGTAAGGGAACGTGTGGGCCCCGCATCGATTGCCGATGAGCATGGAATCACATTGGGTATAGTTGCGGGCTCCTGCCGCCTTGGGCAGCACTTTCACCAGGCCGCGATAGCTATTCTGGCCCTGGCCGGCTGAAATGCCCTTGGAGACGATGGTGCTCCGGGTATTCCGCCCCATGTGAATCATCTTGGTCCCGGTATCAGCCTGCTGCTTCCCATTCACCACGGCAACGGAGTAGAACTCCCCCACCGAGTCATCTCCTTGAAGGATGACGCTGGGGTACTTCCAGGTGATGGCCGAGCCGGTTTCCACCTGAGTCCAGGAAATCTTCGATTTACGGCCGGCACACTTCCCGCGCTTGGTGACGAAGTTGAAGATCCCTCCCCGCCCATGCTCATCGCCGGCATACCAATTCTGCACCGTGGAGTACTTGATGGAGGCTCCTTCCAGCGCCACCAGTTCTACCACGGCGGCATGCAGCTGATTCTCGTCCCGCTTAGGCGCAGTACAGCCCTCGAGGTAGCTGACCGAAGCCCCTTCCTCAGCGATGATGAGCGTTCGCTCAAACTGGCCGGTCTCCGCCGCGTTGATTCGGAAATAGGTGGAAAGTTCCATGGGGCACTGAACACCCTTGGGCACGAACACGAAGGATCCGTCGCTGAACACCGCAGCATTGAGCGCGGCAAAGAAGTTGTCGCTCGCTGGAACCACGGACCCCAGATAAGCTCGTACCAGATCCGGATGCTCCCGCACCGCTTCGCCGAAAGAGCAAAAAATGATACCGGCCTCCGCCAGCTTAGCCTTGTACGTCGTGCCGACGGACACACTATCGAAGATGGCGTCTACCGCCACACCGGCGAGAAGTTTCTGCTCCGAAAGGGGGATGCCGAGTTTCTGATAGGTTTCCAGAAGCTTCGGATCCACTTCGTCGAGGCTGCCGAGTGGCTTGGCGGTCTTGGGAGCGGCGTAATAGCGAAGCGCCTGATAATCCACCGGTTGATAGCGGATGTTGGGCCAGTTGTGGGGCTCTGTCATCTTGATCCAGCCCCTGAACGCCTTGAGCCGCCATTCCAGCAGCCACTCCGGCTCGCCTTTCTTGGCCGAGATCAGGCGGATGATGTCTTCGTTGAGTCCCTTAGGAGCAATATCGGATTCAATGTCGGTGACGAAGCCGTATTTGTACTCCTTGTTGACCAGTGTCTCGACCGACGAACTCATAGAGCTTTCTCCTCCGACGTATCTGCCGAGCCGGCTGGCATCCCCCCATTCAAACTGGCCGACTGGTCATCCACCGGATTGAACTTCACCCGGTACTCACAGGCGCTACAACCACTCAGGATATGCTCGCGACGATCCACTTGAGCACCGAGCACCTCCGAAAGGAAACGAGCCTCGGCAGCACATATTTCAGGAAAGCGCTCGGCTACACCTTGAATGGCGCAGTTATGCTCGACCAGAACGCATTCGGAGGCCGAGCCGTCCGCCTCAGCCATGTATCCTTCGTCCGACAGCAGGCGCGCAACCGCCTGGAGCCGCTCGGCCGGTGACGCGCCCCGCAGCTCCACCCTCAGCTGGCCGGCGAGATTTTCATAGCGACTCCGCAGAACCGCAACCGCCGCGGCGCGACCTTCCTGGCGAACTACGTGATCGAGCAGCTGGTTCAGGGTCGACTCATAACGACGGGGAAACAGCGCCTCCGCCGCCGCAGTGAGCCGGTACACAAAGGCCGGTGCTCCAACGCCTTGAGGCCGCCGCTCGGATTGCACCAAAGCCTCCGACTCCAACTCTTTGAGATGATGCCGAACGGCGTTTAGTGAAACCCCTAGAGCTTCCGCCAACTGCCGGGCCGTGGTGGCCTGACATCGTTTGAGTTGAAACAGGATGGACGACCGCAGTCGCTTGGGGCTAGCCGAAAGCGAATAGAGACTGGATGGAGAACTTACCTCGCCGTTCATGACGAAATCATAAGTGTTTTAGTCGGAATTGTCAATTTGTCCAAAGAATCTGCGCGAATCCGGAATCGTTTTATTAACAATGGCTTAGTGAGGGTGAACACGGAAGAGAATACGCGGAGTTCTGACACATACTACTCTGGCCTTGGTCGGCCAAATCTCACATATTGGACCTATCGCGTTACCCCCCAACGTGGAACTCGCCATGACGGTACATCGCATCCGGCTCCTGGGAGACCCAATCCTGCGCACTCGGTGCGAGCCAATAACCAAACCGAGATCCACGGCCGTAAGAGTCATCATGGATGACATGCGGGAAACCCTGCGGGACTGGCAGTCCAGGTTCGGCAGTGGCCGGGGGATTGCGGCGCCTCAGATCGGAGCCCCAGTGCGGATGGTGTATATCGAAATGGACCGCCCCTGGACCCTCATCAATCCGGAGATCATCGATATAGGGAACGAGGACTTTGATGTGTGGGACGATTGTTTCTCCTTCCCCAATTTATTGGTAAGGGTCTCCCGGGCTTACCGGATCCGGGTGCGCTATCAGGATCTCAAGGGGGAATGGCTGGAGGTGGACCTCGAAGGCGATAGGGCAGAGCTCCTGCAGCATGAGATCGACCATCTGGATGGAGTTCTTGCCGTGGACCAGCCTCAGGGTCTGGATCCATTCTGCTTAAGGGAAGAGTGGCACCGCCAGCACGGATCCGCCGGACGCTATGGCCCTCCCCTCGCGCGCAGTGAGGTCTATGTGACCCAGGCCGCCGACGCCTGACGGCCTTTAAAACCAGCGTCCCAGCCTGACGAACGTGGACCCTCGGCCGGCAGTGTTCCGGCCGTATTCGAACCGCACCGGTCCGAGGGGCGTTTCTGCCCCCACCCCGATCCGCCCGCCGAATAGCCAACCATCCGAGTCGAGCACTGGTCCTCCCTGGGAGAACCTCCCGACGTCCAGGTCGATTCTGGCGAGAAGCGGACCCAGGACAGGATACGTCATCAGTACTCCGACGAGGGCTTCACGATTGCTGCGACGCTCACCGATGTGCAGCCCGGGAAATCCATTCTCTCCTCCCAGGGGAAATGCAGCCTGAATCGGCAATCGTTCACCCCAGCCGAACCTGATTCTGGGACGCAAACGGAGAGTGCCGAGCCGGCTCGAGGCTTCCGCTTGGACGCTGGCGCCGTGGTAGGCCCCGGCCCATGTCAACGATCCCTGCACCTCTCTGCCAGTGGAGGGAGAGGTCTTGGTGACCTGGATCGTTCCGCCGACCGTGGATAGATCACGAGCCTCCTCACTCCAGTCATGCGTCACCGCACCCAGCGAGAGCTGCCAATCGCGACCCAGGTAGCGTTCCACCCCAAGGAAGGCCTTGATCTCCTTGGTCTGGTCGGGCTCGAGCTCTTCGCCCCCCGCATCGAACCGTCGCACCGACTCGGAGGCCAGGCGCAAGGTAAGAGTCGGAGTCATCAATTGCCGGCCCACTTGATAATTTCTGCGAAAGCCCAGGTAGAGCTCTTTTCGGAATTCCCCCAGGAACAACGCCGAGCTGCCCTCCAACGCAAATCCCACTAGGCGGCGGTCTACTGCACCGACCCACATCCGACCGCCGAGCTCGTTGTCGTACGCCAGGCCCAAACCGGCAACCCGCCGCGGGGCGCGTCGTACCGAAACATCGAACGAGATCGAATCGCCCGCGCCTCCAGGGGAAAGCCATACCGCCTGATAGGCCTCGGATCGAGCCAGATTACGGACTCGACTTCGCAGCAGGGCCGGTTCCAAGGTGTCGCTCAGTCCGAAGCCCAAGAGGCGAACCAAAGCCAGCTGTTCGGAGGGGTTCCGAGCGGCAATCGACACTGCTCGAATCCGTCGGGGCAAGAGCAGCCCAGAGGGGTTAGAGCCATGGGGCAGGCACGACGCTCGAGTGAGAGTTGACTCGGCAGCCGATCGGCCTCGTCGGATCAGGGCATCGATTATGGCAGGTAGGAAATTCAGGCTGGTAAATCCTTCGACTGCCGGACGAATCAGCACGTCTCTGGGCCGGAGTGAATCCCCAGGCTGCTGAAACAGAAAGCCGAGAAGACGATCAGCCACTGCGATAGGAGAGTACAAGTCGATCGAATCGGAGAGCCGCTCCGTGGCATCGGAGACGATGACTCGCTCTGCTCCGGCGGCGCGTGCTATGGAGATCGGGACATTGGCGGCGAGCCCACCGTCGGCCAGAATCCGGCCCTCCAACGATTCGGGTACAAACAACAAAGGAATGGCCAAGCTGGCGCGGACCGCCCGAGCCAGATCGCCGCTGGCCAACACGACTGGCGATCTATCAGCCAGATTGGCGGCTACGGCGCGGAAGGGAATGGGCAAGGAATCGAAATGCCCTCGAGCCATAAGATTGCCCCGAAGCATGGCGGCGTTCACCAGCGCGTTTACCTCAGCTTCCGACACCGCGGCGCTCTGCAGCTTGAACCGGTGCTCTCCTTGTTCCCAGACGACTAGAGGCTGGAGGGAACCAAGGGAGCGAGGAGCTTGTGGCTGGTAGGTTCGGAAGAGGCCGGCTATTGGTAAAGACCGTGCGAGAGAGTCGATCTCTCGGCCGGAGTAGCCACTGGCGTACATGCCTCCGATAATGGCTCCCATGCTGCTGCCAACTACCAGATCGGGGCGAATTCCCAGACTGTCGAGCACCTGGAGAACGCCGATATGGGCCAGTCCTTTGGCCCCACCACCCGACAAGACCAGAGCGACCCGAGCATGGGGACACGCTTGCGCGATGGCAGAATCAGCGGTGACTAGTCCGATGAGGAGGAAAAAGAGCGCTCGCATGCGACAGCAAAATACAGCCGAGCGAACCCCTTGCGCGGCCTTACCACCCTTCGTATAACTTGCCACTAGGCCGGCTTCACGGTCGCCACGCATTGGGAGGAGCCGCAGAATGACCTATGTGATCGTCGAGGGTTGTATTGGGGTGAAGGATCGGGCCTGCGTGGATGTGTGTCCGGTGGACTGCATCTACGAGGGAGAAGATCAGCTCTACATCCACCCCGACGAGTGCATCGACTGTGGCGCCTGCGAGCCTGAGTGCCCGGTGACGGCCATCTTCCCGGAAGAGGACGTCCCGCCCGATATGGTTGCGTTCGTAGAGAAGAATCGCGAGGTGTTCAACAGCGATAGCCCCCCCGGAAGGCCTAAGCGTTAGAACCGGGAGCCAAAAGCCAGACACAAAAAGACCCTCCACCGAGGGTCTCGCTGTTTCCAGCATATAGCAGGTAGCTCCCAGGTCTCGGTTCGCAGCCCAAATAGAAAGGGGCCCCGGAACCGTACTGCATGGCCGCGGTTCCGGAGCCGAAGTGGAGGAACAGCATAGCGGCGACAAAGTCCTCTGACCACCGCCACAGTATAAGACGCCCCAACTCGCCAAAAGGTTTCACTGGATCGACTCCAGGAAAATACGAAGCTCGCGCGTCGTGGCACCGGGTTGTTCCACCGGAGGGACATGGCCGGCGCCTGGGATCGTCACAAATCGCGCCCCAGGTATGGCTTGAGCCATCGCTTTCGCCTGATCGGGCGGGGTCAGGTCATCAGCTTCCCCTACAATCACGAGCGTAGGGAGATCGGCCAAGGTGGGAAGCAGCGCCTCGCTTCCAGGCCGATCTCGCATCGCCGCAAGGGCTCCGACAATACCGGCGACCGGAGTTGCGGCCATCATCTCGCGTATCTGATCAGACAGATCCGGACGCTGTTTCAGGGTGGTAGGGGCTAGAACCTTGGGTAACATTGCCTCGGCAATTGCGCCGGCCCCGCGCTCGCGGGCTACAGCAGCAGCCGCATCGCGCGCCCGCCGGGCCTCAGCTGAATCGGCCTCGGATCGGGTGTCCATCAGAACCAGGCCTCGAACTCGCGATCTCCACTGCCGCAGAAACTCGAAGGCGATGTACCCACCCATCGACAATCCACAGAGGACCACCTGGTCCACGGCCAGCGCATCCAGCAGTGCCGCGAGATCCGCAGCGTAAATCTCGAGGCCGTATCCCAGATCCGGGGCATCGGACTGTCCCATGCCTCGCAAGTCCGGTGCAATGCGACGAAATCCGTCGAGGCTGTCAATCTGATCTCGCCAGATGGTATGGTTGAAGGGGTATCCATGCACGAACAGCACAGGGGGGCCCTCCCCCCGCATCTCGAGAGCCAAGTTTACTCCGCGCACCATGAGTCGACGCACATCTCCGGTGACTTCCCTGCGAGCCTGGGTGTAGTCGCTGAACTCGGTGGGAACCGGTACCGGTTTGCCGTCGCGATCGATGCATACAAATACAAACTCGGCGCTGGCGATGAGGGTCTCATCGCGCACCCGGCGAGCCGTCTGTCTCATGGTAAAGCTGGTGCGGCCGAGATGAGTAAGCGCCTGATGGAAGCGGAGCACATCTCCGGGCAAGGCCGGGGCCCGGTAGTCGATCACTGTCTTGCGCAGTGCGGGCCAGGTCCCGGCCTGGGTAAATACATCCATCCCGGGTCCCCGGAGAAGCATTTCCCAACGGGCTCGTTCGAACAAGCTCAGAAACGAGGCCTGGTTCAGGTGGCCGAACGCGTCGCACTCGTCGGGGTACACCACCATGTCGATTTCGGGAAGGGACATGGCTTGAAGATAGACCGGATGGACGGGCGGGAACGATGGGGAGGTCGCGAGGACTGAAAACCAAGATGAGGAGGTCCTCAAGGCGTGAGATGGAGTGTCATGATATCTTGCTGAGTTCCGTCGAGGCCTTGCGGCCGTCCCGACTTTCCCGACACCCACCTGCCCGCGTATGAAACCGCCCACCGATTACATTCGCCACGCCGCCCGACTCGCCCGAAAGCTACAAGTGGATGCGTCAATGGGCGGCACGCCTCAACCCGATGCCGAGTTTTACAAGGCGCTATCGAAGGCATTCGATGAAATTGCTGCAGGCCTGGAGCTGATCTCCAAGCCCGACTGATGCCGCTGCTGATTCAAACCCAGGCCGAACTCGAACGGCTTTTCAACCGGCTTCGAGTCGAGCCGTTGCTGGCGGTGGACACGGAGGCTGCCAGCTTTCACCGGCACCGAGA
>DASSED010000179.1:0-63300 GCA_035695405.1 Gemmatimonadales bacterium | reverse complement strand
TACCCTGAATTGACGCGGGAGCAACAAGAAACGGTCATCGAAGAAGTGCTGTCGTTCTATCGATGAGTGAACGGATGAGTATTGCGCAGGATTTGATCACCAAGGCAGAACGACGCCAGATCCTGTTCGGCATTGTCGGGCTGGGCTATGTGGGACTGCCGCTGGCAGTCGAGCTGGCCCAGGCAGGATATCGGGTACTCGGGTTCGACATCAATCCCGATGTGGTGGACGGCTTGAACGCGGGGCGCTCGCACGTCAAGGACGTGTCCGACGCCCAGCTCCGACAGCAGTGCGAGCGCTTCAGCGCCACCACCGACATGTCGCGGCTATCCGAGCCGGACGCAATTTCTATCTGCGTTCCGACTCCGCTTTCCAAGTTCAAGGATCCCGACGTGAGCTTCATCGTCGCCGCCACCGATGCGGTGAAGCAGCGGCTGCGCCGCGGTCAGGCCATCATTTTGGAGAGCACTACCTATCCCGGCACCACCCGGGAGATCATGCTGCCGGCGCTCGAAAGTACCGGGCTCAAGGTGGGGCAGGATTTCTTCTTGGCCTTCAGTCCCGAGCGGGTAGATCCGGGGAACGCCCAGTACGGCACCCGAAACACCCCCAAAGTGGTGGGCGGCATCACCGAGGACTGCAGACGCGTGGCCGTGGCACTGTACCAGCCGGCCATCAACACCCTCGTGCCGGTCTCGACCACCGAGTCGGCCGAGTTGGTGAAGCTGCTGGAGAACACCTTCCGGAGCGTGAACATCGGCCTGGTCAACGAGATGGCCATCGTATGCGATAAGCTGGGGGTCGATGTCTGGGAGGTGATTGAGGCCGCCGCAACCAAACCGTTTGGGTTCATGAAATTTCTTCCCGGGCCGGGACTAGGGGGACATTGCATCCCGATCGATCCCCACTATCTCGCCTGGAAGATGCGAGGCCTCAATTACAAGACCCGCTTCATCGATCTGGCCGGTGAGCTCAACACCGAAATGCCGATGTTCTGGGTCCGGAAGCTCTCTGAAGCACTGAACAGCCAGGGGAAGGCGGTACGGGGGGCCTCGGTTCTGGTCCTCGGGGTGGCCTATAAACGGGACATCGACGACATCCGCGAGAGCCCGGCGCTCGACATCATCCGCCTGCTCGAGGGTCAAGGGGCCCGGGTCTCGTATTTCGACCCCCACGTGCCGCGCTTTCGCGAAGACGGACGGGAATTTCAGTCGGTCCGGCTTACCCCCGAGATCGTGAGGGACGTAGACTGCGTGATGATCGTGACCGACCATACAGCAGTGGACTATCCCATGATCAAGCGAACAGCCAAGCTGGTTGTAGACACTCGCAACGCCATCCCGAAAGAGGTTTGAGATGCATGTCGCAGTGATCGGAAGCGGTTACGTGGGCCTGGTGGCCGGAGCATGTCTGGCGGAGACCGGGAACGACGTCGTCTGCGTCGATGTGGACGCCGACAAGATCGCGCGACTGCAGCGCAATGAGATCCCGATTTACGAGCCTGGCCTCGAGCCGATGGTGACGCGCAACCAGGCCGAAGGCCGGCTGACCTTCACGACCGACATCGGAGCCGCGATCCGCGGCGCCAAGGTCATCTTCATCGCGGTGGGCACGCCTCCGGGCGAAGATGGCTCGGCCGACCTGAAGCACGTCCTGACCGTGGCTCGGGAAATCGGCCGGCACATGAACGAGCGGAAAATCGTGGTTACCAAGTCCACGGTGCCGGTTGGAACCGCCAACAAGGTCCGTGCCGAAATCCGTTCTCAGACGGATAAACCTTTTGCGGTGTGCTCCAATCCGGAGTTCCTCAAGGAAGGCGCCGCGATCGAGGACTTCATGAAGCCCGATCGGGTGGTGATCGGGGTTGAGGACGAGGACGCCAAGGAAATCATGGGGGAGTTGTATGCCCCGTTCACCCGGCAGGGCGGTAATCGGGTCTTCTTTATGGACGTGGCTTCCGCCGAAGTCACCAAGTATGCGGCGAATGCCATGCTCGCCACCCGAATCTCCTTCATGAATCAGATGGCCTTGTTTTGCGAGCTGGTGGGAGCCGACGTCAATCAGGTACGTCTGGGGATCGGCTCCGATCAACGGATCGGACGCGCCTTTCTGTATCCGGGGCCGGGATACGGCGGCTCCTGCTTCCCCAAAGACGTCAAGGCGCTGATCCGCACTTCAGACGATTTGGGGTTATCGCTCGATGTGCTCAAGGCCGTTGAGCAGGTGAACGAGTGCCAAAAGCTGGTGGTGCTGCAGAAGACCTTGCGCTACCTGGGACAGGACCTGACCGGGAAAATCGTGGGGATATGGGGATTGGCCTTCAAGGCCGAGACCGATGACATGCGCGAGAGTCCCACCATTCCGCTCATCGAGGGGCTGCTCCAGGCTGGTGCCCGGGTGCAAACCCACGATCCCAAGGCGACCGACACCGCTCGAATGATCTTTGGTGATCGGGTCATGTACGCGGCTGATCCGTACAGTGCTGCGCACGGGGCCGATGCGCTGCTGGTCATGACTGAATGGTTGCTCTATCGGAATCCGGACTTCGAGCGGGTGCGCAAGCTGGTGCGCCGGTCGCTCCTGATCGACGGCCGCAACCTCTACGACCCCGATCGCATGGCCAGCCTCGGGTTCGAGTATCATGGAATTGGCCGGGGTCACAGATGACTCGTGTCCTGGTCACAGGCGCAGCCGGGTTCATCGGATCTCATCTGGTAGAGGCCCTGCTCGCTCAGGGCGATGAAGTGCTGGGAGTGGATAACTTCGATCCGTTCTACTCCCGGGACATGAAGGAACGGAACCTCGCTGAGGCGAGAAAGGCAGCGGGGTTCTCGTTCATGGAGCAGGATGTTCTCAATGTTCCTGCCATTCGCAAGCGACTCACCCCGGATACTGTAGTCGTTCACCTGGCTGCCAAAGCGGGCGTTCGGCCATCGCTGGCAGATCCCGTGGGGTACGCCAGCGCCAACGTCACCGGCACAGCCACCATGCTCGAAGCGGCGCGTCAGGCGGGTGTTTCCCGTATTGTGTTCGGCTCGTCCTCGTCGGTGTACGGTGACAGCACGCCGGTGCCGTTTCGGGAGGACGCCGTGGCGGTGATGCCGGTCTCTCCCTACGCGGCCACCAAGCGCGCGGCTGAATTGTTCTTGAGCTCAGTGGCGCCGATTTATCGCTTTCGGGCCGCGTCGCTGCGCTTCTTTACCGTGTACGGGCCGCGGCAGCGACCCGACCTCGCCATTCATGCATTTACCCGTAAGATCACTGAGGGGCAGGCCCTGACCCTCTTCGGGGACGGCACCCAGGCTCGTGACTACACCTATTCGAGCGATATCATAGCCGGCGTGCTCGCCGCCATCCGGTGGACCGAGACTGCTCCCATAGGAGTCGAAACGTTCAATCTCGGTGGCAACCGCGCCATTCCCACCGAGGACATGGTGGCGGAAATCGCCCGCGCGCTGGGGATCCAGCCCCGGATCGAGTGGGCACCGATGCAGCCGGGCGACGTACAGCGGACGGCCGCCGATCTGACCAAGTCGAAAGCCGTGCTGGGGTACACGCCCAAGACCCCGTTTGCGGAAGGTATTCGCTGTTTCGTCCACTGGTTTCGGGAGGCATATGGCCGGGCAGACTGAGCTCCTGCTGGCGCGAGCCCGGGAGCGCTTCGTGGTCCAGGACTACTATGGAGCGGTGCACCTGCTGGAGTCGGTGGTCGACTCGGGTCGCTCCTTTGCCGACGTGCATCACTTGCTGGGTGTCTCCCTCTCGTTGCTCGGTCAGGCGCAGCGCGCGCTGACCGAGCTCGAGCGAGCTCTCGAGCTCAACCCGAAATACGTGGAGGCGCTGATCCACCGAGGCCTGGTGCTGAACGATCTGGGCCGCACCGAGGAAGCCCAGGAAGCCTTTGGCCGCGCCACCGCCAGTCTCACCGAGCCCACCGCCGGACTGCCCGCCCCGGCCGCGGCCCAGCTGGCCAATCAGCATGCTGAGCTGGCGGAGACCTATGCTGGGGCCGGAGCACTGGATCGAGCGATAGAGCAATATCGTCACGCCTTGGAGCTGGGTCCGGGGTTTCACGACCTCCGTTACCGGATGGCGAAGCTGCTGCTGGAAGCCGGACGCGCCCTGGAGGCGCGCGAGGCATTGGAGCAGGTGCTGCAGGCCCGCCCGTCGTTCGTCGATGCCGAGGCGGCGCTGGGACTGGCTCACTACCTGTCGGGAGACGCCGCGGGTGCCCGCGAAATTTGGGAGCAATGCCTCGCGCGCCGACCGGAGAACAATCGAGTGGAAGCGTATCTGGCCATGCTCAATCGGGGCGGGTGATGTTGCTGGGGCGTACCCTCGGGCTTGGCCTTGTCCTGGGTGCGGTGATGTTCTGCGCGTGCGGGAAAAGCAGCGATCATGAGCGGCGGGGCGACGAGGCCTATGGCGCGGGCCGCTTCGATCAAGCGTTGTTGGAATACCGCGAGGCATTGAAAGCGTCACCCGACGCTCGGGTATGGGCCAAGGCAGGTGCTGCCGCCTATCACACTGGGAATCTCGGTGTCGCTACTGACTCCTACCTGCGGCTCGCAGCCGAAGATCCGACCCGAGGGGAAGAGGCAGCCGAGGGGCTGGAAATGGTAGCCCGCGCGGCTGAACGGGCCGGCGATGCCAAGCAGCTCGAATCGGTGGTTATCGGGCTTGGAGCCGTAGCTCCCCAGAGATCGGTCGGTCGCTACGCCCTCTCCCTGGTACGTAAGCCTGGCGCCCAGGCCAGCGATCTGGTGGGAGTCCTTCCCGGAGCCATAGCGGTTGCCCCTGATGCCGAGGCGGTTGACTCCCTCCTGGTGGTGTATGCCGCTGCCCTCCGGGAGACGGCCACCTGCGATCAGGCTCTGCCCGTCTTCCAGGCCACGCTTCGACGCACCAAAGTCGCCGCCCTCCGCACCCGAGCCGAGGAGGGGGTCGCAGCCTGTTCTCTCGCCTTGGGACTGCGATCCGAGGCGGGCGGGAAGTACCAGGACGCAACCCTCTGGTACGCGGCGGCAATCCGCATCGACTCCAGCACCACGGTGGGCCGGCGCGCCCTGATCGGATATGGAGATGCCCGGCTCAAGCTGGGCGATACCATCGCGGGCGCGCTTGCGTTCCAGGCCGTGGCGTCGGACCGGGTCCAGAGTGATTCGATCAGTCTGATGGCCCGAGACCGACTCAGTAACCTTCGAGCCGTCCAGCCGTGACATCGATCGCTAGGAGCCCAATGATCCGCCGAACCGGTGCGATGCTGCTTCTCTTGAGTGCCTGCGGGGGCGCTCGCAGCACCAAGGGAGCGGATGTCTCCCCGACTCCAGTCACGGCGTCCTCCGCCACGATCGACTCTCTCTGGCATCAGAGCGAGACGGCTGTTCGGCAGGGGAAGTGGAACGAGGCGGCCAAGCTTCTCGACCGGGTGCTGCTCGAGTTCGCCCCCGGTGATCCGCGGATTGCTCGGGCGCATTTTTGGCTCGGCGAGGCCTACTATGGCCAGGGACGACACCTGGAGGCCGCGCGGGAGTTTCGCAAGGCCTCGGATGAGACTCCCAACGACCCGATTGCTCCTGAGGCCTTGCTGCGACTGGGAGACGTGTACGCCGACCTGTGGCGGCGCCCCGAGCTGGATCCAACCTACGGCCAGACCTCACTGGCCACGTATCAGGAGTTGTTGAACCGGTATCCCGGCACGAAGGCCGCCGAGCGGGCCCAGCTCCGGATTACCGAGCTCAACGAGCGGTTTGCCTACAAGGCCTACAAGTCAGCGGTCTTCTATTTTCGGCTGAAGGCCTACGATTCCGCCATTCTGTATCTCAAGGACCTGGTCGCGAATTATCCCAAGGCGTCCGTCGTTCCCGACGCCTTGATCAAGCTGGTCCAAGCGTACAAGACATTGGGCTATCGGGAAGACGTCCAGGAGACCTGCGGGTACATCCGTCGCTTCCATCCCAAGACACCTGGCGCCAACGAGGTCTGTCCCGCCGAGCCTGCAGGGGCGTAACCGCCGGCATGGTCGGTATCTTCGGCGGCTCGTTTGATCCGGTGCACCATGGCCATCTGATCGTGGCGCGGGTCGCGCTGGAGCAGCTTGGTCTGGAGCAGCTCCGGTTCGTGCCGGCCCGAGAGCAACCGCTCAAGCGCGGGCGCCACTCCACCTCGGCGGAACACCGCGCCGCCATGCTCGCCTTGGCCATCGCCGGCGAATCCCGGTTTACCCTGGAGACGATCGAGTTGAGCCGGCCAGGTCCCTCCTACACCATCGATACCCTGCAGGAGCTTCACCATCGCGAGCCCGAGAGGAAGCTGGTCTTATTGCTTGGGTCCGACGCGGCGGCCGAGCTGCCCGCCTGGCATCAGGCCGAGCGCCTACCTGAGCTGGCGCGGGTTGTGGTGTTCGCCCGGCCGGGTGCCGCGGTGCCAACCTCACCTATCGTGGCCCAGGTGATTCAGGTCCCGGCTATCGACATCTCGGCAACCCGGATCCGCGAAAGGATCCGGGAGGGGCGCTCCGTTCGTTATTGGGTCCCGGACACGGTGGCGGAGTATATCTCGGCCCACCGGTTATATTTGGACCCAGAATGATGAAAACATTGATGACATCGCTCTTCGGTACGCGATTCGACCGAGAGCGCAAGCGTATCCAGCCGATCGTGGACCAGATTCATGCCCACGAGGAGCGGCTCAAAGATTTCAGCGAAGACCAGCTCAAGGCGCAGACGCCCCGGTTTCGGGAGCAGTTAGCAGAGCGGATCGGGCCGCTCAAAGCCGAGCTGGAGGAAGTTCGCCAGGCCAAGCACGGCTGCGCCGATCCGGTGGAGCGCGATGCCCTCGAGGGCCGTTTCCATGACCTCGAGCGGCGCTACAAGAAGGAGCTGGATGCCGGGCTGAACCAGCTGCTGCCTGAGGCCTTTGCCACCGTGCGCGAGGCCTGCCGCCGTCTCCTCGGCACCACCGTGCAGGTCACGGGACACGAGTTGGTGTGGGACATGGTGCCTTACGACGTCCAGCTCATCGGCGGTGTGGTACTGCACCAGGGTAAGATCGCCGAAATGGCCACCGGTGAAGGCAAGACACTGGTGGCTACTCTCCCGCTGTATCTCAATGCGCTGACCGGGCGCGGCGCGCATCTCGTCACCGTCAACAACTACCTGGCCCGGCGTGACTCCCAGTGGATGGGTCACGTCTTCAAGTATCTCGGCCTGACGGTGGGCTGTTTGGACGACACCGAACCTTCCTCACCGGAGCGCAGGGCCGCTTATCTGGCGGATATCACCTACGGCACCAACAACGAGTTCGGCTTCGACTATCTGCGGGACAACATGGTGTTCTCCCTGGACCAGCGGGTCCAGCGCGAGCACGCCTATGCCATCATCGACGAAGTGGACTCCATCCTCATCGATGAGGCCCGTACTCCGCTCATCATCTCGGGGCCGGTGGGCAACGAGAGCGATGACAAGTACGCCCAGTTCGATCGACAGGTAGCTGAGCTGGTTCGCAAGCAGACCGGCGTGGCCAACACCCTGCTGGCGGAGGCTGAGCGTCTGCTGGCGGATCAAAAGACCCGGAACGACGCCGCCCTGAAGCTCTATCAGGCCCAACTCGGAATGCCGAAGAACAAGCGCCTGCTCAAGATGCTGAACGAGACCGGCATCAAGCAGATGGTGCAGCGGATGGAGCTGGATGCCATCGCCGATCGGAAGCTGCCGATGAAGCAGCAGCGAATGCGCGACCTCGAGGAGACGTTGTACTTCGTGCTCGATGAGAAGGGCCACTCGGTTCACCTGACCGACCGTGGGGCCGAAGCCTTGTCGCCCAACGATCCCGGGCTCTTCCTGGTGCCGGACATCTCCGAGGAGATCCACCGGATCGACAAGGACCCGGAGCTTTCGCCCCACGATCGGATCGAACGGCGGCGCCAGGTCGAATCGGACTACGCGATCAAGAGCGAGAAGCTGCACATCATTCACAAGCTGCTTCAGGCGCACGTTCTGTACGAGAAGGAAGTGGACTACCTGGTGCAGGATGGCCAGGTGGTGATCGTGGATGAGTTCACCGGGCGGGTAATGACCGGCCGGCGCTGGTCCGATGGATTGCATCAAGCGGTCGAAGCCAAGGAAAAGGTTCAAGTCAAAGGGGAAACCCAGACCTTTGCCACGATCACCATCCAGAACTATTTCCGGATGTACGACAAGCTCGCCGGCATGACCGGAACCGCCGAAACGGAAGAGACGGAGTTCTACTCGATCTATGGGCTGGAAGTCAGCGTGATCCCCACCCACCGGCCCATTCGACGCCTCGATCAGGCGGACCGGATCTACAAGACGCGAAAAGAAAAGCACGACGCCATCATGGATGAGGTCGAGCGACTGCATGGGCTGGGGTGGCCCATTCTCATCGGAACGGTGAACGTCGATGTCTCCGAGACGCTGTCGCGCCAGCTGAAGCGGCGGGGACTCAAGCATGAGGTGCTCAACGCCAAGTACCATCAGCGAGAGGCGGAGATCGTGGCCGGCGCCGGCCAGAAGGGGGCGATCACGATCGCGACCAACATGGCTGGTCGCGGCACCGACATTAAGCTGGGTAAGGATCTCGATCTGAGCCTGGCCGAGGCCGGGCTTCAGATTGTGGGCACCGAGCGACACGAGTCCCGCCGGATCGATCGCCAGCTGCGGGGCCGTTCAGGCCGCCAAGGCGATCCGGGGCAGTCCGTGTTCTTTCTGTCGCTGGAAGATGACCTGATGCGGCTCTTCGGGTCCGACCGGATTGCCCGATGGATGGACAAGAGTGGGGCCGAGGAAGGAGAGGTCATCACCGGTGGCCTCGTCACCCGGGCCATTGGGCAGGCGCAGAAACGGGTCGAGCTGCAGAACTTCCAGCAACGCAAGCGGCTGCTTGAGTACGACGACGTCATGAACCAGCAACGTGAGGTCATCTACTCGTTGCGGCTGTTCGCCCTGGAGCGAGGCGAAGAGCTCAAGGCCGAGGCGCGCCGGATGATCGAGCTGGCGCTGGAGCGGGCGGTTACCCAGTTCCTCGCCGGTGCGGAGCGGCCCGAAGAGTATGACCGGGGCGGGCTCCGGGAAGCGTTGATGTTGCAGTACCTGGTCACGGCCGATGCAGTGCTCGATAGCGAGACCACCCCCAGCATCGAGCGGATGGTGGAGCTGGTCAAAGCCGAAGGCGAGGCGAGCTTCACCCGCAAGACTCAGTACCTCGCCGATTTCGGGAAGACTATCGGCATGCCTGACGTGGACTCCCAGGTGCTGTCCCATGTCATGCTGTCCGTACTGGACGAGCGGTGGAAGGATCACCTCTACGATCTGGATCAGCTGCGGAACGCGATTCAGTATCGGGCCTGGGGACAGAAGGATCCACTGGTGGAGTACAAGCGTGAGGCGTTCGAGATGTTCGAGGACTTGATGCATGACATCCAGTCCACCTTCACCGAGCGCTTTTTCAAGACCCAAGTCAGCGCGGAGCCGCCGCGGCCCGAGCCCCCGGTACGCCGGGTGGCGGCTCCCACTCCGGAGCCGATCGGCGCCGACGACTTGTTCGCGGGCCCGGCCCGCCGGGTTGCCGCGCCTCCGCCGGTTTCTCCCGCGCTCACCACCTCCAATGGCCCCCTCGCTCGCGCGACCGCGGCAGTACCGGAGGTGGGGCGGAACGATCCCTGTCCCTGTGGCTCTGGAAGGAAGTACAAGAAATGCCACGGGGCCGGCAGGTGAGTAGTGGCGTAAGTTGCATAGTCATCGCAGGATAATGGAACGAGCCTAACCCCAAGCGGCCCCTATGATTCGAGGTGGCCGCTTCAGTTTCCGCTCTGCTCGACATCGATCGTCCCCGCGAACGCCTCTGGTCGCTGGGCCCGGCCGCGTTGACGACCGCCGAACTTCTTGCCATCCTGTTAGGTACAGGGGGCGGCGGTCAGAACGTATTGGGGCTGGCTGCCAAGCTGTTGGAGCTTACCGACGGGTCGCTGCGCCGACTGACCCAGCGTCCCGCTGCGGAGTTGCTGCGCTCCCCAGGCATCGGACCAACCAAGGCGGGCCGCCTGCTCGCGGCTTTCGAGTTGGGTGCCCGGATCGCGCGGGAAGAGCGTCCGACGGCGCCGCGGATTCGGGAACCCGAGGATGTGATTCGTCTGTTTGGTACCCGGTTGCGTGACCTTCAGGTGGAGGAATTCCATCTCCTCGCGCTGGACAGTCAGAGTCAGGTGCTTCGCGAGGTGTTGATCACGCGTGGGCTGCTGAACAGCTCCCTGGTTCACCCCCGCGAAGTGTTTCGGCCGGCCATCGCCGAGGCCGCGGCTGGAATCATCGTCGTCCACAACCATCCGAGTGGAGACCCCACGCCGTCGGCGGAGGATCGGGCGGCCACCAAGCAGCTGTTGTCAGCCGGGCAGCTGCTCGATGTGCCACTGTACGACCACGTCATCATTGCTGGAGATCGCTTCGTGAGCTTTGCCGCGGCAGGACTGCTGTGACCGGCACCAAGGCGCCCGTAACCGGGACCTTGCCCGAGCTGGCCCCGGACCTGAGGGCCGTGCTCGAGCGCCACGCGGACCGCCTCGACCTCGAGCAGGTCGAGCGAGCCCTCCGCTTCAGCGCGTCTGCCCATCGCGGTCAGAAGCGAATGTCGGGGGAAGACTTTGTCTCCCACACCATCGCGGTGGCGATGATCCTGGCCGAACAGCTGCTCGACACCACCACCATCGTGGCGGCCTTGCTGCACGATGTGGTCGAAGACTCCGACGTGCAGACCGAGGATATCGCCCGGGAATTCGGACCGGAGGTGGCCGGCATCGTCGAGGGACTCACCAAGATCTCGAGCCTGACGTTTCACTCCTCAGCCGAGGAGCAGGTCGAGAACTACCGCAAGCTGCTGCTGTCGATCGCGAGGGACGCCCGGGTCATCATCATCAAGCTGGGCGACCGGCTACACACCATGCGGACCCTCGAGCACCTGCCGCCCGAGCGCCGGAGCCGGATCGCGCTGGAGACGCGCGAGATCTACGCGCCGTTGGCGCACCGTTTCGGCATGGCCGGGATCAAGGCCGAGCTGGAAGACCTGGCTTTCAAGTTCCTGGAGCCCGATGATTATCGAGAGCTGGCCACCCAGGTGGCGGCCAAGCGCGCCGCCCGGGAACAGACCATCCTCAAGCTGAAGACCCCGCTGGATCAGGAACTGCGACAGGCTGGCATCGACTGGTTCGAGGTCACGGGCCGTCCCAAGCACCTCTGGTCCATCTTCCAGAAGATGAAGAAGCGGGGGAAGGCGTTCGACGAGATTTACGATCTCATGGCCGTGCGGGTCATCGTGCGCTCGGTGCCGGACTGCTACCATGTCCTGGGCATCATCCATCACAACTGGACGCCCATCCAGGAGCGGATCAAGGACTACATCGCGAGCCCCAAGTCGAACGCCTACCAGTCGCTCCACACTACCATCTTCGGTCCGGGCGGCCAGCTCTTCGAGGTCCAGATCCGCACCCAGGACATGCACCGGACTGCGGAGTACGGCATCGCGGCTCATTGGCTCTACAAACGGGATGGCAGCACCGACGAGCTGGACCAGCATCTGGGGTGGTTCCGTCAGCTGCTGGAGCTGCAGCAGGACACCCACAGCCCCGAGGAGTTCCTCGAGTTTCTGAAGATCGACCTGTATCAGGACGAAATCTTCATTTTCACCCCGTTGGGAGATGTGAAGCGGCTGCCCAAAGGCTCGACCGCCATCGACTTCGCCTTCCACGTGCACACCGAGGTCGGGCTCAAGTGTCAGGGTGCCAAGGTGAACGGGCGAATCGCGCCGCTCCATCGTGAGCTCAAGAGTGGTGACACGGTGGAGATTCTCACCAGCTCCTCGGCCAAGCCCAGCCGCGATTGGCTCAGCCACGTGCGCACGGCGCGGGCCCGGCACAAGATCAAGCAATGGGTCAATCACGAGGAAGAGACCGTTAGCCGGAGCTTGGGGAAGGACATTCTGGTCCGTGAAATCCGGCGGCGCCGTCTCGAGACGCCGAGTGACGAACGACTGAGCCGAGCCGCGGAGACGCTTTCGCTGGCGGATGGGAAGGGACTGGAGATCGCGATTGGGCGGGGAGACGTGCCCATCGGTCAGGTCATGCGAGCGCTCTATCCCGAGCTTCCCACCGATGAGCTCCAGGAGCCCAAGCCCACGGTGTTCGGCCGGGTCATTGACCGCATTCGCCTGGGGCGGGGCATCAAGATCCAGGGCGTCGATGGTCTGATGGTCCGCTATGCCCAATGCTGCCAGCCAGTCCCCGGCGACTCGGTCGTAGGCTACGTGACCCAGGGGCGGGGCATCTCCATCCATCGCTCCGACTGCCCCAACCTGCTCACGCTCGCAGCTGACGAGCGGCGAGTAGATATCGATTGGCAGGAGACCCAGGGAGAGGCATTCGCGGTGCGTCTCGCGGTCTCGGGAGAGGATCGCCGGGGACTCTACGCGGATATCATGGAAGCGATCAGCCAAACGGGTACCAACATTCGCGGTGCCGACCTGCACACGAAAGACGGTACTGTTTTCGGCACCATCTTCGTGGAAGTGGATAACCTGCCTCATCTGGCCAAAGTCATGAAGGCGGTGCGGCGCGTCAAAGGTGTCACCGAGATCGAACGCCGCGAGGCACCTCAAGGCTCCTGAGCCGACAATTGCGGATGGTCCCTCCCCAATGTAGATAGCACCTCGCTGGTAGTTTCTTCTCGGACCCTTCCGGCCTGCCGCCTTCCTGATGGAGGACCATCTATGGCATCCATTCTCGATACCCTGAGCACCCACCTCGATCCGGGCCTACTCTCGCAGCTCACATCCCGCCTCGGAGCCAACGAGGGAAACACGAGCAAGGCCATCGCCGCCGCCGTTCCTCTGCTGCTCGGTGCTCTCGCGAAGAACGCGAGCGATCCCCAGGGGGCAGAGCAACTCCACCAAGCCCTCGTGCGCGACCACGATGGCAGTGTACTCGATGCCGCCAAGGTGGCTGACAACCAATCGTCGAACGACGGCGAGGCGATCCTGGGGCACATCCTGGGCGACCGACGGTCGGTGGCGGAGCAGGGAATCTCTCAGGCATCCGGCCTCGACCTGTCGAAGGTGGGCCCGCTGCTCACCATGCTGGCGCCACTCCTGATGGGCGCCTTGGGCCGAGCCCGGGCTCAGCAGGGCCTTGATCCGCAGGGGCTCGCACGGGTGCTGGGCCAGGAACGAGAGGAGCTTGGCGCTCGGGCACCGGGTGTCCTAGGCGCCGTAGGGCGTCTGCTCGACCGTAACCATGATGGGTCGGCACTCGACGATGTAAGCGGCATGCTCGGTGGCTTATTTGGACGCCGCTGACGTTTCTTCCCTTAGCTGGAGTGTACCATGCCCGATCCCAACAAAGCCGATTTCTCCGATGTCGAGAGCGGTAGCTCCTCCACGGCGCCGCCCGCCGGGGGCCAGAGCTATACCGTGGTGAAGGGTGACAGCCTATCGAAGATCGCCAAACGTTTTTATGGGGACGCCAAACAGTGGCAGAAGATCTATGAGGCAAACCGAGACCAGATCAAGAACCCGGATCTGATTTATCCCGGCCAGACATTCCGTATTCCCTGAATCGAATCCAGGAGACATCGCATGCGCTCGCAGGGACACAGATTCTTCACTCTCGCAGTGGGTCTGGCCACGCTCGCACTGGGGGGCTGTAAGAAGCAGGCACCCGCCCCACCCAGTGACACCGGTGCGGCATCCCCCACCGCATCCTCAGCGGAATTCAGCGTACGCGGGGTGGATGTGGGGAAACAGATCGGATCAGACAAACGGATCTCGAACCCGACGACGTCCTTTGCGCCTCGGGATACGATTTACGTCTCGGTGGCCACCGAAGGCTCGGCTCCCAGCAAGACCATCGGAGTCAAGTGGAGCTATCAGGACGGTCAGACCATCAAGGAGGCCAAGGAAACCATCGCTCCAACAGGTCCGGCCGCCACCGAGTTTCACCTTGCGAAGGCCAGCGGATGGCCTGCCGGAAAGTACAAGGTCGAAGTGACGGTTGACGGCAGTCCCGCCGGCACCAAGGAGTTCGAAGTCAAGAAATGATCCGGTGAGCTCGTGCCCAATCACTGGATCCTTAAGAGCGACGCCGATTCCTACGGGTTCGACCAGCTGCTGCGGGACGGTCGAACCACGTGGGATGGCGTAAGCAATCCCGTCGCACTCAAGCACATCCGGAGCATGGTACCGGGAGACCGGCTGCTGATCTACCACTCAGGAGCAGGCAAAGAGCTCGTGGGCTTGGCCCGGGTAGTCAGTTCGCCGTACCAGGATCCCAAACAGAAGGACTCCAAACTGGCGGTCGTGGACATCGAGGTAGATCGGCGGCTGCCCCGGACCGTTTCACTCAAGGCGATCAAGGCAGAGCCCGGCTTTGCCGAACTTCCTCTGGTCCGGATGCCCCGGCTCTCAGTGATTCCCGTGCCCGAGGACCAGTGGAAGAAACTGCTAGCCATGGCGGGCGCCCTCCCCGAATAAACACCGGCAGTATATATTTCCCCGATGAGCAGTCCTCAGTTCGAAGTCATCGCTCCCTTTCAGCCCGCCGGCGATCAGCCCAAGGCCATTCGCGAGCTCACCGACGGTCTCCGCCGGGAAGATCGGTATCAGACGCTGCTGGGGGTGACCGGGTCCGGCAAGACGATGACCCTGGCGCACACGATCGCGAACTATGGCAAGCCCACGCTGGTGCTGTCGCACAACAAGACTCTTGCGGCCCAGCTCTATGGCGAGCTTCGGCAGTTCCTCCCGAAGAATGCGGTGGAATATTTCGTTTCCTACTACGACTACTACCAGCCCGAAGCGTACGTCCCCGCCACCGACGTGTACATCGAGAAAGACGCCTCCATCAACCAGGACATCGAGAGTCTCCGGTTGCGCGCCACCTCCAGTCTGATGGAACGCGAGGACGTGGTGATCGTCGCCACCGTGAGCGCTATCTACGGCCTGGGCGATCCGGCCGAATACCGCAAGCTCATGGTGACGGTCAAGCGGGGGGAACAACGGGGAAGAGACTCGATTCTCTCGGAGCTGGTCCGCATCCAATACGGGCGAAATGACGTTGCGTTCGAGCAGGGGACCTTTCGTGTCCGGGGGGATTCCATCGAGATCTTCCCGGCCTACGCCGAGCAGGCCATTCGGGTCGAGCTGTGGGGCGATGAGGTCGAGCGGATCAGCAAGATCAATCCCCTGACGGGCGAAGCGATCGTTCAGCTGGACCAGTGCGCCATTTATCCGGCCAAGCACTTCGTCACCCAGCGGCCCACCATCGAGCGCGCCGTCAAGGCCATCCGGGAGGAGCTCGCGGTGCGGCTGGCGGAGCTCAAGGCCGCGGGCAAACTGCTGGAGGCGCAGCGGCTGGACTCCCGCACCAACTTCGACATCGAGATGCTCCTCGAGGTGGGGACCTGTGCCGGAATCGAAAACTATTCCCGGCATCTGACGGGCCGGAAGGAAGGGGAGCGGCCCGCGTGCCTCATCGACTACTTCCCGCCCGATTTCCTGGCGGTCGTGGACGAGTCCCACGTGAGCCTCCCCCAGATCGGGGGGATGTACAACGGCGACCGGGCCCGCAAGCTGACACTGGTGGAGTACGGCTTTCGTTTGCCGTCCGCTCTGGACAACCGGCCGCTGCATTTCGACGAGTTCATGGCACTGGTCCCGCAGATGATCAACGTGTCCGCCACGCCCGGGGATCTCGAATTGCAGCTCTCTCACGGCGTCGTGGTTGAACAGATCATTCGGCCCACCGGTCTGGTCGACCCCGAAGTCGACGTTCGGCCGGTGCGAGGACAAGTGGATGATCTCCTGTCGGAGATCCGGGAGCGTGAGGCACGGGCTGAGCGGGTCCTCGTCACGACGCTGACCAAGCGGATGGCGGAAGATCTCACGGATTATCTCCAGCAAGCCGGGGTCAGAGTCCGCTATCTCCATTCCGATATCGATGCCATCGAGCGGATGGAGATCCTTCGGGGGCTGCGCCTGGGCGACTTCGATGTCCTGGTCGGCATCAATCTGTTGCGGGAGGGGCTGGACCTTCCAGAGGTCTCCCTGGTTGCCATCCTCGACGCCGATCAGGAGGGATTCCTCCGCTCCGACCGCTCGCTGGTGCAGACCATTGGACGCGCTGCCCGCCACTTGAATGGCCGCGCCGTGCTCTATGCCGATCGGATCACCGGTTCGATGCAGCGCGCGCTCGAGGAGATGGACCGGCGCCGCGCCATTCAGCGGGCATACAACCAGGAGCACGGGATCACGCCGGTATCGATCGTCAAATCTATGGAGCAGGTCAGATTGTCGACCCACGTGGCTGATGCGCGCACCGAGCGACCGGAGCCCCGTGCCTCCGTGCGCGATGCCATCGATCTGCATGATCCGGCCAAGCGAGCTGCCGCCATTACCGCCCTGGAGCGTCAAATGCGGGAGGCCGCCGCCAACCTGGAGTTCGAGTTGGCCGCAATGCTACGGGACCAGCTCAACGATCTCAAAGCGGTCGGCGCACCCGATGTGAGGCGCACCGCCACCAGGGTACGGCGCCGGGCATGACCGAGGTATTGACCGAACCCGAGCTCCAAGCTGAGGGCGAGGCCATCGGCCGCCAGCTCAGGCCCGGGGAGATCCTCACGTTCGAGGGTGACCTCGGCGCCGGCAAGACCACGCTGGTACAGGCCGTGGCCAAGGGACTCGGGGTCAGAGGGCCGGCCACGAGTCCGACGTATGCCCTGGTGCACCGCTACCAAGGGACCCGCGGCCCGGTGTTTCACCTCGACTGTTTTCGCTTGCGGTCTCCGGATGAGGCAGCCGATCTCGATTGGGAGGGACTGTTGGCAGAGGGAGACGCTATTCTGGTGGAGTGGCCCGAGCGGGCCGGACCCTGGATTCCCCAGCCGACCCGGCGCTTTCGCCTATCCCATCTCACCGATCCGACACGTCGGAGGCTGGAGTCTCTCTGATGTGGCTGGCGATGGATACGGCAACCGACCGAGCCTCGGTGGCAGTGGGCCAACTCGGATCTCCTCCCTTGGAGGAGGAGATCACGGGGGCGCGGCGTCATGCGTCCGCACTCTTGCCCACCATACAGGCGTTACTCGCTCGAGGGGGGATAACGCTGGATCAACTGGAGGCCATCGTCCTGAGCGATGGTCCCGGAAGCTTTACCGGACTTCGGGTCGGGGCCTCCGTGGCCAAGGCGCTGGTGCACGCCCGAGGTCTCCGGCTATGGGTAGCCCCCTCCCTCATGGTCCGGGCCGCCGGACTGCCCTCGGGAACAGGGGTGATACTCTCGGTCGCCAACGCGCTCCGGGGCGAGATCTATGCCGCAGCATATCGATTCTCGCCCTCTGGAATTGAGACCGTGTTGAGTCCGTCGGTGCATCGCCCCGACGAGCTGATGGCCAGTGGGTTGCGGCCGGACTACGTGATCGGCGAGGCACCAGCTGATATCCTCGCCCGTCTCGAGGCATGGATCGGCCGACCAGGGATCACAGGAGCCGACGGCTCGTCCCGCGCGGCCCGGCTGCTCGAGCTGGTGGGCCGTCAGGGGGGAGCAGAGCAGGTCGAGGATCCTCGTGGTTGGGAGCCGAGGTACGGCCGACCAGCCGAGGCGCAGGCGCGTTGGGAGAGTACCCATGGACGGCCCTTACCGGATTCGGTCGGCAGTTCCCGCTGATGCCGCGTCGCTCGTGGAAATCGAGCGTCGCTGTTTCAGCGATCCCTGGAGCGAAGCCAGCTTCCGAGACGCGCTCGACTCGCCCTGGGCCTTCGGGCTGGTAGGGTATTCCGCTCAGAACATCACAGGGTATCTCATCGGCCGTGAAGTAGCCGGGACCGGCGAGGTATTGAACCTGGCGGTGGCCCCCAATTTCCGGCGACGCGGACTGGCGCGTGCGCTCCTGCGAGCCGGCCTGAGCACGCTGCGAAGGCGCCGTGTCGAAGAGGTGTACTTGGAGGTTCGGGAGTCGAATCGGTCGGCTCAAGCTCTCTACTTGAGCTCCGGCTTTCGGCCGGTAGGGCAGCGAGCCGCCTATTACCGGAATCCCAAAGAGGATGCTCTGGTGCTTTGGCTGCCGCTGGAGCAGCATGCGTGAAATTGAAACAGTCGGTGGCAAATTCGGTTGAAGCGACGCTGGTAAACCCTATATTAGGCGCGAGTCGTCCCCTCGTGACCTCGATCCTCTGGAGGTACATGTGAGTCGCAGTATGAATAAGGCCATTTTGGTCGGAAACCTCGGAGCCGATCCGGAAGTTCGCAGTACCGCCAACGGGTCCCGGGTGGCAACGCTCTCGGTGGCAACCAGCCGCCAATGGAAGAACCAGGCCGGCGAGAAACAGGAAAAGACTGAGTGGCACCGGGTGGTTTTTTGGAACACCAAGTTCTCCAACCTCGCGGATATCGCGGAGCGATACTGCAAGAAGGGAGACAAGGTGTATGTCGAGGGGAGCATCGAGTATCGCTCCTGGCAGGATCGGGAGGGCCAGACCCGTTACACCACAGAGATCAACGGCCGCGAGCTCATCCTCCTATCCGGTAAAGGCGAAGGCGCCGAAGCGTTCGCCCCGCCCAGCAAGGTTGCGGCCGGAGCCAAGGGTAAAGAAGGCTTCGAAGACTTCCCCGAGGCGCTGGACGCAGAAGAAGACGATCTGCCGTTCTGAGTTCGTAGGGCGTGCGCGGGTACGTGAGTCCAGCAGGCACCCTCACCTACCCGCCTACCCGCCCACCGCTATCCCCGATAGATGCCACGGCTCCCGCCGTTCGCCAGACCATCGGGCGGAGTATTTGGTTGAGATCGCATCCATCAACCAAATGCTGCAGTGTGACTTAGGCGTAGTGCCTTAAGTGCCTTGACGATGGCGTTGATTTTGCGACTCCCGGCCCCGATACCTCGCGTTCGGCCCGTGTCACCGTTCCTCACAGACAGCGACGCCGCTGGGAGATCTCGATGCCGCGCACGTTTTCCTGCACTCTGGGGTGGTTAGCCGCTCTGACCATTGCCGTGCCCGCGTCGGCGGCATTGGCCCAAGAGCCGCTCCCCCAGACCCACACGGTGAAAAAGGGTGACACGCTGTGGGACCTGGCGCAATTCTATCTGAAAGATCCGTTCCTCTGGCCCGGCATCTACCGCCAGAACACTGACGTGGTGGAAGATCCGCACTGGATCTACCCCGGTGAGGTGCTCCGGATCGCGCCGGTCAGCAATGTAGCCGCCGTACCGAGCATGGACACGCCGGTGCCGGCGAGCAGCGACTCCGCCGGAGCTGATAGCAGCGCGGCGCCCACCAACCTCGCCGCGGCTGATTCCACCGATGCCATGACTCATGGTCCTCAGCAGCCGTCGTTGGCAGAAAACGATGACGAGATGGCTCCGCTGTTCGAGTCGGAGCGTCCGCGTTCGGTCTCCGAGATCCTGAAGGCCTATACCGAGCAACCCTATCGGCCTCTGCGGCGGAGCGAGTTCTACTCCTCGGGTTTCCTCACTGAAAACCAGCGGCTGCCCTACGGACGGATCCTCGGTCCGGTGACTCCGCAGCAGATCAAGGCAGTGAACGTCCGGGCCAATGCGCTGCCTTACACGACCATCGCCATTGAAGCGCCGGGCGGCGCCACTTACGAGATTGGAGACAGTCTCCTCCTGCTTCACCTGGGAGATGAGTTGGAGCCCTACGGCGACGTGGTGGTCCCGACCGGAATCGGGCGGGTTATCGAGACCGTCGATAATCGCTATCTCGCCAGCGTGGTCGCCACCTTCGGCCCCATCCGAAACGGTCAGAGGGTGTTGCCGCTCGAGAGCTTTACCCAGAAGAGCGCCCGTCGCGCAGTGCCGGTCACGGATGGACTGCGGGCCTCGCTGATCGGGGGCATGGGAAGGCAGGACCTGAAGGAACCGCAGATGGTGGTCTTCATAAACAAGGGACGAGAGGATGGCGTGGCGCCCGGAGATCTGTTCGAAGTGCGCCGTCGGCCGCAGCGCCTTCCGGATGGCACCATGCGGGTCAACGAGCTGATGGCCACGCTCCAGATCGTACACGTGCGGGACCACACCGCCACTGGTATGCTGCTGAACGTGATCTCGCCTGACATCCCTCCAGGCACCGATGTGCTTCAGGTCGCCAAGTTGCCATCGTAAGCTGGTAAACCAGTCAGGGTAGGTCCGAAACCCCGCGGCAGAGCACCGCCAAGACCGAAGCCCTCAGGGCTTCGGTCTTTTGTTTTGCTCCATATCCCGCTTTAACCCGGACTCACGCACCCGCCTCCATCGGCCCGCAGGTTCCCTCTCACTCACCCGCTTCTATATTGCGAGTCGCTTCCTGGGTGAGGCTCAACCACATCGTAGCGGGAGAATCGAATGCCGAGCGGCAGGGTCTTGGTCACTGGTGGTGCGGGTTTCATCGGCTCACATGTGGCCGAAGCCTATCTCCGCGAGGGGTGGGAGGTGGTGGTGCTCGATGACCTGTCTCGAGGCCACGAGAAAAACGTTCCCCACGGAGCCCGGTTGGTCCGGGCGGACATTCGGTCGCCTGAGGCGAAGCGCACCCTTGCCACGGGCCGGTTCGATGTCTTGAACCATCATGCGGCCCAGATCGACGTGCGGGTGTCGGTGGACCGCCCCGCCTTCGATAGTGAGATCAACGTCGTGGGTCTGGTGAATCTCCTCGAGGGGGCGGGCGAAGGAGGGGTCAGACGAGTCATCTTCGCGAGCAGTGGAGGAGTCGTCTACGGTGACCCGGATGTCATTCCTACGCCGGAAACGGCTCCCAAGGGGCCGATCTCTCCCTACGGCGTGAGCAAGCTGGCGGGGGAGTACTATCTGCGCGCCTTGGGAACGCTGCGCGGGTTCGAGGGAATCGCCATGCGGTATGCCAACGTGTTCGGCCCTCGCCAGGATCCCAAGTCGGAGGCAGGGGTGGTGTCGATTTTCGTGTCTCGGCTGCTGGCCAAGCAGCCGCTTGTCGTCTTCGGCGATGGGCGACAGACCCGGGATTATGTCTTCGTCAAAGACGTGGCCCGGGCCAACGTGCTCGCCAGCCGGGTCGCTTTGCCAACCGGTGACATTGATGCGACGGCGTTCAACGTAGCGACATCCATTCAACGGAACGTGCTGGACTTGGCGGCTTCCGTGGGAGCGGTGATGGGACAGAAGCCCCAACTGGAGTTTGCCTCCGCGCGGCCGGGGGAGTTACTCCGCAGCGCCCTCGACGTCAGCAAGGCCAAGTCGGTCTTGGGATGGACGCCGCAGTTCAAGTTCGAGGACGGACTCCAGGAACTGGTCGCGTGGTTCAAGAAGGAGGCGGCTTGATCCAACAATCCGGCGGTGCCGTCCCCCAGTCTCCCCTGGAGCTGGTGTTGTCGGCCAGCCCCGAAACCAAGGTGGTCCTGGTCATTACCGGGATCTTCTCGCTGGTATCCTGGTTTATCATCATCCTCAAATGGTGGCAATTCCGAAAGCTGAACCGACAGGCAGACCGCTTCTTCAATGAGATGGAGCGGACCACCAAGCTGAGGGATGCATATCACGCCGTGATGAAGCTGCCACCATCGCCGTACAATCGATTGTTCCGCGAGGCGGTCACCTTCTATTCCGAGCTCCGCCCCGGGGCCTTGCGGGATGAGCGAGGTGCAGATCGAAGCTCCTTAAGCATCACCCAGCTTGAAGCCTTGAAGATGGTGCTCGGCAAGGAAGTGGCGGCGGAGCGGGACCTCCTGGGTCACTACATCCCCTGGCTCGCAACCATTGGCTCCGTGAGTCCGCTCCTGGGCCTGACCGGAACCGTGTTCGGGATCATGAGCGCCTTCATCGGCATTGCCTCCAAAGGGTCCGGCAACCTCGCAGCCGTGGCACCGGGGGTGGCCGAAGCCCTCGTAGCGACGGCCTCGGGCCTCCTGACCGCTATCCCGGCCGTGATTGCGTACAACATTTACGTCAATCGGGTTCGCCTGTTCGCCGGAGAGCTCGAGGGATTTGCCAACGAGCTGATCGGCACGATGGCTCGGGAGGGTCTGGTCTGATGGCAAGTCTCGGCGGGGGTTTGGGGAGCCAGCGGGGGGAGCTGTCTCTCATGGCTGATGTCAACGTGACCGCGTTGGTGGACGTCATGCTGGTCATGTTGATCACGTTCATGATTACGGCACCAATGATGCAGGGAGGAGTGGATGTCGAGCTCCCTCGGGCTGAGGCGCGGCCCCTCTCACCCAAGGAGGGGATGGTCATCACGGTCAACCAGAGCGGCCGCATCTTCATCGATCAGACGCCTGTGTCGTATACCGATTTTCGCGCAACCTTTCGATCTCTCGTGGCAACCCGGAAACCCGGCGGTGTGTACCTTCAGGCGGACAGTCGGGTGCCCTACGGCCAGGTGGTTCGGGTCCTTGCCGTGATCCGGACCGCGGGGGTCCAGAACGTGGGCTTGGTGGCCGCGGAGGAAGAATCACCGTGAATCTGCGCGCCACCGACCAGCGCATTCCCGGTCGGACTGCCGGTCTGATCGGTACGATTGCAGTTCATGCCGGGGTGGTGGCCCTGCTTTTTGGGACCGTCAGACCCAGCAAGGCGGCTCCCCCTTCCTATGCGGTGAACCTGGTGGCCGCTCCGGCTCCGACCACGAAACGGTTGGCGCCCGAGGCGCTGCCGAGCCCCCCTTCGGAGGAGAAGCCGCCCCCGACGCCTCCCAAGACTCCTCCCGCACCAGTGGAAAAACCGGCACCCGTGGTTCCCAAGCCGGTCAAGCCGAAACCAACTGCTCCCACTCCCAAGCCGCCCGCGCCGGCCGAACCGGACCGCGAGCCCTCACCTAAAACCGCAGCACCGGCCGCCCCTGCTCCCGGTGAGACGCCCAGCACGGGAAGTGATGTTGCTACGATCAAGACCCCGGGACTGGAGTTTCCCTACCCGGAGTACCTGCGGAACATTGTCACCCAGGTCTACCAGCGATGGGACCGTGCCTCTGCTAAGCAGAGCAATTTCGCGGAGATCAGCTTTTTCATATTGCGAGACGGATCAGTCCGCGACATTCACTTCGTCACCCGTTCCGGCAGCTTTGCCTTCGACCTCGATGCCCAGGGCGCGGTGGAGGCGGCCGGAAACGCGCGGGCCTTCGGTCCGCTGCCTGACGGCTGGCAGGCTGATGTGCTCCCGGTCAGCTTCTACTTCAAGCCGACGAGATGACAAAAATCACTCTGTGGTTAGCGCTGGCGATCACGGTGTGCGCTCGACCTGTGAGCGCGCAAGACACGACCCGGGTGGAACAAGGCGTCCGGGTGGGAGTGGATTACCGCCCGGGCGTTCGCCCAGGGCTGGTAGTTCTGCCCGCGGCCGGCCTCGACTCCGTGCGTGCCATCGTCACCCGGGACCTCGACTATACCGACCAATTTGAGATGGTTCCGGTGGGCGATCCGCCGAGCGCAAGTTCGGTCGGCCCGACCCAACCGGGTGATGCCGGTGGAGTCAATTACGGGCTCTATAAGACACTCGGAGCCGAGTTCGCGGTCGAGCTAGTTCAGGCAACCGGTGGGCTCGCGGTACGACTGCACGATCTAAATGCCGGCCGGGTACGCAATCAACAAACCCTCGCGCTACCATCCATCACGGCGCCGGACTTCCGCCTCGAGGTCCACCGATTGTCCGATGACATAGCGCGGTGGGCCAGCGGAATCGCGGGTGCCGCGGCCAGCCGGCTCCTGTTTGTGTCGGGGGGCCGGGTGTACCGCACCGACAGCGATGGCGAGGCACTCACACCGGTGTCGCCGGCAGGCCAGACTTCACTCTCTCCGGCTTGGTCTCCAGACGGCCAGCGTATTGCCTATACGCAATTGGGGGAAGGACGGGGGGGCGTTCTGGTTCAGCTCCTCGGGAGCGGTGCGACTTTCACGGTGCCGGGGACGCAAACCGCGCTCAATATCACACCCGCCTTTGCACCCGACGGCCGCACCCTCGCTTTTGCCCATTCCGACGAGCGCGGCACCGATATCTATACTGCCAACGTCGTCGAGCGATGTTGCGCACAACGCTTGACCGTGGGACGCTATGCGGACAACTTAAGCCCTACGTTTTCACCAGATGGGCGGCGCATCGCCTTCATTTCCACCCGAGCTGGTCCCCCTCAGCTCTATGTGATGGCTGCCGACGGAACCGATCAGGAGCTCCTGGCCCCGTTCGACTTCGGAGCCACCGGCAGCTCGAATGCTCCTGAATGGTCTCCGGACGGAGCCAACGTCGTATTCCACCGTGAGGTTTCCGGTAGCCCTCAAATATTTCTGGTCGACGTGGGAGCGCGCCGTATCCGGCAGCTCACCTCGTCCGGCCGCAACGAAGATCCGACCTGGGCGCCCGACAGCCGGCACGTGGCCTTCATCTCCGACCGGAGCGGTCGCCGCCAGATCTGGATCGTCGATGTCGAAACCGGCCGAGTCCGGCAACTGGCGACGCCCGGCGCCGCTCGGCTTCCTTCGTGGTCTCGTCGCCTCGGGCGGGCCACTGTCGTTCCCAACCCATGATTTCGGAGTCCTGATGCGCGCACCATCTCTGCTCATGCTCTTGGCTGCGTCGGCATTCGCCGTCGCCTGCGGTGGAAAGGCCGCCCCCGAGGAGCCCGCCCCCGAGCCAGCGCCCGCTCCGGCGCCGCCGGCACCAGCGCCGGCTGATGACAGCGCGGAGCGCGATCGCCTGGAGCGGGAGCGGATGGCCCGGGAAGCCGCCGAGCGAGCCCGCGCTGTCTCCGCTGATCTGGCCGCGATGATCAACTTCGATTACGACCAGGCCGCGGTGCGCCCGGCGGATCAGCAAACGCTTGATCGAAAGGCCGCCATTCTCGTCGCCAACCCCAACGTGAAGCTTCGGATCGCCGGCCACGCCGATGAGCGCGGCTCCGATGAATACAATCTGGCGTTGGGCAATCGGCGGGCCGCCGCCGCCAAGCGGTATCTCGAAGGCAAAGGGGTCGAAGGCTCACGCCTGGACGTGATCTCGTATGGCGAGGAGCGCCCGCTCAACCCGGGGAACGACGAGGCCGCTTACGCTCAAAATCGCCGCGATGAGTTCGAGGTCACGGCCGGCGGCGATAACCTCGTCGCACCGCAGTGAGACGGAGATTGCGCCAGCGCCGACCCCGGTCTCCCACGTCGTGGGGGGTAGCGCTGGGAGTGAGTCTGGCGACGCTGGGCGGTTGCGTCAGCAAGGGTGACATCCAGCGGGTTCAAGACGACATCGCCTTGTTCAAGGCCGAGACCGCTCGGCGCGACTCGGCCCGGGCGGCACAGCTGGCGGAGTTGATTCAGGTCCAGCAGCGGATCATGGACTCCCTTACCTCGAGTCGGAAAACCGTGGCCCAGCTCCGGGGCGATCTGGGGAGCGATCTATACAACATTCAGCAGCAGCTGGTTCAGTTGCAGGAGCTGACGGGACAAAGCCAGCAGCGCCTGAGCGAGTTGCGTACCCAGCTCGAAGCCCGAGGGGAACAGCTCGCCACCTCGGGCCCCGCCGACACCAACCGTCCGGCGACTACCCCCACGAGCCCGGGGACGGCATCCGCGGATCAGATGTACGAAGCGTCGCTCGCGCAGCTGCGCCGGGGGAGCACCTCGACCGCCCGGGCCGGGCTGCGTGAACTTCTGCGGACCTATCCCACCAGTGATCGGGCCGGTGATGCGCTCTACTTTATTGGGCAGAGCTACGCGGCCGAGAACACCGACTCGGCCATAGCCTACTACGGTCAGGTGGTTCAGAAATACCCGACTTCTTCCCGCGCCGGTTCGGCACTATACAACCTGGGCCTTCTGGCCGAGCGCCGGAAGGAAACCAGGAAAGCCAGGGACGCCTACCAGCGGGTGATTCAGAAGTATCCCCAATCAGACGAAGCGGCCCTGGCTCGTGATCGATTGAAGGCGCTCGGGCGGTAAGCCCGAGCGCGCTGCGGCATGACCGGTCCTTCAGGGGAAATGCCCTTCCTCGATCACCTCGAGGAATTGCGCTCCAGGATTCTCCGGTCGCTGGCAGCGGTGGTCATCGCGTTCGTGCTGGGGCTGTGGCTGGTCAACCGCTTTCAGCTCGTCAGTCTTCTCAAGAAACCGATCGCTCCATATCTCACCGGTGGGAAGCTGGTCGTGACCAGCCCGACGGAGCCGGTGATGATCGTATTCAAGCTCGGCTTTTTGGTCGCGCTGGTTATGGCCTCGCCTGTGATCCTCTGGCAGACGTGGGCCTTTCTCGCCCCCGCGCTGTATGCCAAAGAGAAGCGAGCGCTCGTCCCCTCGCTGTTCGTAGGCCTCGTGCTTTTCCTGACAGGAATGGTGCTCGCCTACCTCTTCGTGGTGCCTCAGGCACTCCGGGTGTTATTCAGCTTTCAAACCGAAGCTATCGCGCCATTCATCACCTACGATGCCTATTTCGGCTTTGTTCTCCAGGTCACTCTGGCGCTGGGCATTTCGTTCGAGCTGCCGCTGGTCATCATCATTCTCTCCTGGCTGGGCGTGATTGGTCCCAGCGAGCTGAACCGGTTCCGACGCTTCGCCATCGTGCTGGCCTTCGCTGCCGGAGCCATTCTGTCGCCGGGAACCGATGTCCTGTCCATGATCATGATGACGGTTCCGCTCCTGCTACTCTATGAAGTGGGATTCGCTGGATCGGTGTTGGTGCAGCGGCGGCGGCGCCGGGCGGCGGCGCACTCGATGGCCGGCGGCGCCGCTATCGTGCTGCTCCTCGTTCTGGCCGCGGGCCAGGCCGAAGCCCAGGTGCCTGTGCGCCCCCGGCGGCCTCAGCCGGTTCGAGCCGATTCACTGCGCGACTCCACCCGGTTCACCCGGGATTCCGCGCAAATGAGAGCGGGGCAGTCACTGGACACCGCCACCGCGCGCCGGATGGGATTGCCCACTGCTCCGTCTCGCAGCTTCGCCGCGCCGGACTCGGTGATCACCGAGTTGCTGTCGCGGCCGGGCTATCAGACCACCCGTTACCGGGCCGACTCCGCCACGGTCTTCGTCCAGGACGAGCGGATCCTGCTTCAAGGGCAGGCGCTGACCGAGCGGCGGGGGTCGACGCTCGAAGCCGGAACCATCACCTACCGGCGGTCGAGCTGCCTGCTGGATGCGTCGGGCGAACCCCGGTTATTCGACCGGGGGCAGGTGCTGGTCGGCCAGGGAATTCGGTACGACACCTGTGTCCGCCGCGGCGTCATCAGCGATGCGCTCACCAACTTCAGCGAGGGATCCACCGCGTGGTTCCTTCGGGGCAACGTCTCCCAGGACTCGAGCTCGAACCGCATCTACGCCGCCAAGAGTGAGATCACCAGCTGCGACCTCCCTCAGCCCCACTATCACTTTTCCGGCCGCCAGGTCAAGTGGATCTCGCGGACTGTGATGGTGGCGAGACCGGTGGTTCTCTACGTCCGAGATGTCCCCATTCTCTGGCTGCCGTTCATCTTTCAAGACATGCGGCCGGGACGCCATTCGGGCATTCTGATTCCCCAGTTCGGCTTCAACGATCTGGTGCGTCCCAACCCGTCGTATAACCGGCAGATCACCAACATCGGATATTACTGGGCACCCAATGATTATCTCGACTTCACCGGCCGGCTCGACTGGTATTCCAATCGGTACGTGCAGTACGGCATCGGTGGACAATATCGCTGGATCAATCGATTCCTCGACGGCTCGATTGCGTACAGCAAGCAGAACCAAATCGGTGGAGCATCGTCGACGTCGATTCGCTGGGACCACCGGCAGACCTTCGATCTCTCCACCAACCTGAACCTGGACCTGAACTACGCGAGCAACACGTCGGTCATTCAGCGAAACGCCATTGACCCGCTGCTGAACACCCAACAGATCACCAGCTCGGCCAACTTCTCGAAGCGCTACGGCTGGGGTACCGTGACCCTCGGCGGGAACCGGCGTCAGAGCCTCTCGGACGGCAGCGTCCAGCAACTGCTTCCCGCCCTCACCGTTTCGCCGGCCTCGATCGATCTGGGCTCGAACATCACCTGGTCGCCGGGTCTAAGCCTCACGAACAACACCAGTAGCAAGACCCCGCTGCCCTCACTGGTGCAGCTTCTCCCCGGCGGCCTGGCCGACACCATCGCGCAAACCGGCAGTAATCGGGTGACGGCGTTCAACTTCGACACCCCCCTCCGCTTCGGGGCGTTCAATTGGCAGAACTCGATCCGGGTGAATGACGAGCGCTCCACCGGCCGGGACTCGGTGCAGTTCCGGGTGGACGATCCCAGCACCGCCAATCCCAACGACTCGCTGCTCGTGACCCGGTTCTTCAATGGAGACTTCTCGACCGGGATCGATTGGGATACCGGGATCAACCTGCCCATCCTGTTTCGCGGCTCCTGGAAAGTTCAGCCGGCCGTGGGTGTGGCCAATTCGACCAGCGGTCCCTTTGCGCTCCGCAACCGGAACACCGGCGGTGATTTCGTGCGACAAGGCAAGCGGTTCCGGTTCTCGGCCAGCGCCTCTCCGACTCTGTTCGCCTTTCTACCCGGTTTTGGGTTCGCCAGCCGAATCCGCCACAGTCTGTCCCCCAGTATCAGCTGGAATTACTCGCCGGCGGCGGACGTCCCCCTCGATTTCGCTCGCGCGCTGGTGGAGCCCGGGCAGCCGTTCCAGCTCCGCAGCGACGCTACCCAAACACTGACGGTGGGTCTTTCCCAGACGTTCGAAGCCAAGGCCAAACCGAGGCCGGGCGATTCACTCAACGTCGAGGCTCGCAAGTTTCGGGTGCTGAGCATCAATACCAGCTCGATAACCTACGATTTCGAGCAGGCCAAAAAGCCGGGTCGGACCGGCTGGGTCACCGACGCGCTCACCAACTCATTTCTCAGCGATCTGCTGCCTCAGTTTACCTTGAGCCTTACCCATGATCTTTGGCGGGGTCAGGTGGGCACCGATACCGCCAAGTTTGCTCCATTCCTCAGCAACGTGAGTGCGAGCTTCGCCATTTCGGAGAACACCGTTCGGGCCATCGGGTCGATCTTTGGATTGGGCCGAAAGGGTGGATCTCAGCGGCAAGGTGAGGTGCCCAGCTCCTACGTGGTTGACGCCGGACGGAGGCGACGGGGCAATTCGTTCTACAACACGGGGCAGGTGCCCTTTACCGGCAGTGGGCGCGGCTTTTCAGCCAACTTCAACTATTCGCTTTCCCGCACCCGGCCCATCCCCGGCGTCCAAGCAGGCCAGGATCAGCAGAACCTCGGCTTCAGTACCAACTTCTCTCCCACACCATTCTGGACCCTCTCATGGTCGTCCCAGTACAACATCACCGGTGGACAGTTCGAGTCTCAGGTGGTCCGGCTGGAACGCCAGCTTCATGACTGGAGGGCGGGCTTCAACTTCGTTCGCAACGCAAATGGCAATTTCGCCTTTTACTTCTCGATCTACCTGATCGATCTGCCCGATCTCAAGTTCGATTACAACCAGACCACCTTCGAGCGCTAGGCCTACCTCGTTGTCAGGGGACATGGTTGAGCTTGGGGCCAGGGTTCCTCGCGGTTGCGGGGTCGGGTCCGACGTTGTGGCACGGGTTCTGCGCAGGTCTGATCTCCCCTTCCGGAGAACTCGTATGCGGGCCTTAGGAACAGCGGCTTTCGTCCTTCTGGCGGCGGGTTGTTCGTCCGACCACACCGGTCCCGGTACTGTTCCCGAAGTACCGGCCGCGTTGACCACTACCACACTCGATCGCGCCATCGCCTTGACCTGGACCGACAACTCGTTCGAAGCCGACCCCAACGGCTTCCAGAATTACCGGGTCTTCAGCACGACGTACGATCTGGACAACAATGTGTGCGGATCGTGGCGCCTGGAGGGAACCACGGTTGCTCCCGAGTTTATCGTGGGCGCTCTCGAGAACGGTGTCCCCCGCTGTTTCGCCGTGAGCGCCGTCAGCGTTACCGGCACGGAGAGCGCTCGCTCGGAGCAGCAGGCCGATACTCCGCGACCCGATTCGCGCAACGTCGTACTCTATCCGGTACAGGTAAAGAGTGACAGCAGCGGCTTTCGCTTCTGGGACGATGATGGTGACCTGCAAGTGGAAGACGGAGAGCTGGGCCGGATCAGGTCCGGCGGAGCCAGCGACATCGACTTCTTCGTGGATAGCGACGGCAGCGGATCATTCTTTTTCAATCCTGTCCGGGCAGGTACCGGGGTCGAGCTCTACTCCGATGTTCCGGTCGAGGATCTCAGCAGCATCGATGAAGCGCCGTGCCCTGCCGGACCCACTCCGGGACAGTGTGCGCCCTATTTGACGAGCGGCATCGAGGCGTCGCCCGGCTTTGGATATGTGTTCGAGATGGACGGCGGCGACGGTTACCTGAGGTATGCCGCGGTACGGGTCACGCATGTCGGCCAAGGCTTTCTCATCATGGACTGGTCCTTTCAGCCTGACCGGGGGAATCCCGAACTGATGGTCCAGCGTAGCCGAAACACTCCGTAAGGCCGATCGTGGGTTGACGAGGGGTTGAATCAAGGGGGATACGGCGTCAACTTCGGGCGATGCCGGAACCAGCGTGTATTCTCGATGGACAATCCCTCACCATCGCCGATGTCGTCCGCGTCGCCCGGGATCCTGCGGCGCAGGTCCGGGTAGCTCCGCAAGCTCGACGAGCTCTGGTTGGAGCGCGCAAGGTCGTGGACCGGGCCATCAGCTCGGGCCAGACGATCTATGGGATCAACACCGGCTTCGGCAAGCTCGCCAACGTGCGCATACCTCCCGAGCAGCTCGATCGCCTGCAGGCCAATCTGATACGAAGCCATGCGGCGGGGGTGGGGCCGCCACTACCGGCGCCGGTAGTTCGAGCCGTGATGCTCCTTCGGGCCAACGTGCTGTTGAGACCGACCAGCGGGGTGCGGCCGGAGCTGGTGGACGCCCTCGTGGCGTTGCTCAATGCCGGCGTCGTCCCATTGGTACCAGAGCAGGGGAGTGTGGGCGCGAGCGGCGATCTTGCCCCACTGAGCCACATCGGATTGACCCTGATGGGCGAAGGACCGGTCCTGGCGGACGCCCGTCATAGCGCCGCAGCGTCCCAGGCGTTGGCGAGCGCTGGGCTGACGCCTTACCGCTTCGCGCCTAAGGAAGGCATCGCGTTCATCAACGGTACCCAGGCTCAAACGGCCATGCTGGCGCTGATGGTGCACGACGCCCTAAGACTCTGGCGTACCGCGGTGGGCGCCGCGGCCATGAGTCTCGAGGCGCTCCGAGGCACACCCGCCCCTTTGGACCCGCGCATTCACGAGGCCCGGGCTCACCCTGGCCAGCTCCAGGCTGCCGCCCTGATGCGATCACTGTTGGAGCAGAGCGAGATCCGGGAATCGCACCGAGAAAACGACCCGCGGGTTCAAGATGCCTACAGCATCCGCTGCGCTCCTCAGGTGCTGGGCGCGGTTCTGGATGCCATTCGGTTCGCGGAGAGCACGGTTGTGATCGAGCTCAACGCCTCCACCGACAATCCGCTGGTGTTCGAAAATGGCGATGTGATTTCGGGAGGAAACTTCCATGGGCAGCCCGTGGCCCAAGCGCTGGACATCCTGGCCTTGACGCTCACCACGCTGCAGGCCATCGCAGAACGGCGGGTGGAACGGCTGGTGAATCCCGATCTTTCTCAAGGGCTGCCGGCCTTTTTGACCCAAGACCCAGGGCTCTCATCCGGGTTCATGATGGTTCAGATTGCCGCCGCGTCCCTCGTGGCCGAATCCCGGGCCCTCGCCATGCCTGCCAGCATCGGGTCCATCCCCACCGACGCCAACCAAGAGGATTTCGTTCCCATGGGAATGGCAGCAGGGTACAAGGCCGGCCGGATTTTGGCCAACGCACAACGGGTGGTTGCTGCCGAGCTCTTGTGTGCTGCACAAGGGCTCGAATTCCTCAAGCCCCTTTCACCTGGGAGGGGAGTGGCCGGCCTTTATCGCAGGCTTCGGACTCTCGACCCACCGGTCGCGGCGCTTACCGAGGACCGCCCGCCGGCCCCCGATCTCGAACGGCTGGCTCGGGCGGTTGCCGAGGGCGAGTTCGATCCAGCCACCCTCGAATTGAGGCCGACAAGCAAGTCCAAAACCGGCGCCGCCAAGAAATTAGACGGCTGATCGTCCGCTGCTTGCCCGGCTTTCTGCCGCCCGGTATCTTTCGCTCGCTCCAACTCTTATCCCCTGTCATCCTTCTCAATCCCGAGCCGCATGAATCTGGAAAAGCTGAAAGACACGGCCCGGAAGCTCGAGCAAAAGGAGGATTGGCGAAAGGCCATCGACGTTTACCTGAAAGCCATCCAGCAGGCCGAATCGGGAGCCGAGACCAGCCCCGATCTCTCACTGTACAATCGAGTTGGCGATTTATATCTCAAGATTAACGACACGGCGGAAGCGGTCCGTTCTTATGAGCGAGCCGTCGATCTCTATGCCGATCAAGGGTTCTTCAACAACGCCATAGCGCTCTGCGGCAAGATTCTCCGGGTCAATCCCGGACGAACCCAGACCTACCTCAAGCTTTGCCAGCTCCATGCCCGCAAGAACGTCGTCAGCGAAGCCAAGCGAAATCTCATCGAGTTTCTCGAGCGGATGAACGCGCTGGGGCAACTCGACCAGGCGTTCCAGGCCGTGAAGTTGTTTGCCGACCAGTTCTCGGGGAGCCAGGAGATTCGGAGCATGCTGGTCGAGCTCTTGCGGGCCACCTCACGGGGTGACCAGGCGCGGGAACAACTGGAGAAGATGGCGCAGGAACTGGAAGCCTCCGGAGACAAATCGGCTGCCCGCAAGACTCGGGAGCGACTGCACGGTCTCGAGACCGATCATGGAACCCACGCCGCGCCGCCGGAAAAACCGTCTCCCAAACGCGGTGATCTCATTTTTCTCGATACTGGGGTGGACTTTTCCACCGGGCCCACCCGCACCGCCCCACCCGCTCCCCCGCCGCGAGTGGCCGCGGAGTCCCCCCGGCCGGTGCGTGAACCAGCGCCTCCCCCCGAGCCTGAGCCCGAGATCGCTGCCGAGTCCGAGCCGGAGCCTGAGCCCATCCTGTTGCAGGATGCCCTAGTCTCCGAGCCACCAGCTATCACACCGGAGCCGGTTGAAGATCTGATCGTGGATCCCCTTATGGACAGCCAGACTATCGGGATGGGTGCTGACTCGCTCATGGATCTCGACGTGACGAGCAGCGACCAGTCGGGTGATTCGATCGAGCCACTGCCGGACCTCACCGCGCCGCTGGGACTCCAGCGGGATGAACCAGCCGATCTCGACTTCGAGCCGATGACATTGGAAGGCATGGAAAGCTCGACCATCCCGGGTTTTTCCTCGGAGTCCACCGACGGTCTCGGTCTCTCGGACGATCTCATGGTGACCCTCCCAGGGGATCCCGACTTGGCCTCCGACGAGACCGAAGATGAAGAGATCAGGATAGATGATGAGACCGCAGAGCTGACCGATCTCGGCGCCGACGCGCTTCTGGAAGAAGAACCTGAGGAAAGCGTTGCCGAGATCTCGGCTTCGGATGCGTTGGCTGATCTGGAGAACCGGGTGCTCGACGATCCCGAGAATCCGGACATCCACCTTGAATTGGCCGAGAAGCTCACCTCCATGGGTGAGATCGGTCGAGTGACCGAGGAACTCGAGCTGGCTCTCGCCGGGTTCGAAGACCGCCAGGACTGGTCCCGCGCAGCGGAGATGGTCGATCGGCTGGTCACCCTGTCCCCCGACAGCATTGCCCACCATCAGAAGCGGGTGGAGTTGGCCTATCGAATGGGAGATCGTGGCCCGCTACTCGAAGCGTATTTGGGATTGGGTGACGCGCTGGGGAAGTCGGGCGCGCTGGATAAGGCGATCGCGGTGTACGGCCGGGTTATTGAACACGATCCCGGCAACGTGCGAGCGACGGCGGCCCTGACCCGGCTCGGCGTGGTGAAGGAGCCGATCAAGCCGTCTCCTCCGCCTTTCACGCAGCCGGCGGCCTCGACCCCGCCCCCTGCTCGCACCACCGCACCAGCGCCGGCCCCAGCGGCTCAGGCGTCATCCAGCGCTGCCAAGACGCCGCACCCTGCACCGGCTCCCTCGGCTCCGGCCTCGTCCAGCGCTGCCCCGCCTCCAAAGACCCCGCCTCCCGCGCCGGCTCCACAAGCTACGCCCCAGCGGACCCGGCCGGCGGCGGCCTCGGGGGGTGAGGACTTCATCGACCTCGGCTCCATGCTCCGCGACGAGGAGAGCCGCCCCCGAGACACCAGGATGCGGGTCAATCGGCGCGAGCCCAAAGACCAGGACGAACAGCGGGAGTTCCACGAGATCCTGGAGCAGTTCAAGCGCGGCATCGATGAGAACCTGGATTCGGATGATTACCAGTCGCATTACGATCTGGGCGTCGCCTTCAAGGAGATGGGGCTACTGGACGAGGCAATCGGAGAGTTCCAGAAGGCGCTGCGCTCGACCGAGGGAAGGCTGCGGACTTCCGAGGCGCTGGGGATGGCGTTTTTCGAGAAGGGGCAGTATGCCGCCTCTGAAACCATCCTGCGCAAAGCGGTCGACGGCTTGGGCGAGGGCGATGAGGCCAAAATCGGCTTGTTGTACTGGCTGGGACGAGCTTCGGAGGCGCAGGGGAAGGAAGCGGATGCCATCCGGAGCTATGAGCGGGCCATGGTGGTAGACATCAGGTTCATGGATCTGAGCCAGAGAATGCAGCGACTCACAGTGGGGAAACGTCGGTGACATCTCAGACGGTTCCGGTGACCCTGGCGTCGCTCCAGCATCATCTCAAGCCTCGCCTGGAGCAGGTTCAGCAGGAACTCCGGCGGATCGTCGCCGCTGATTTCGGCCTGATCACCGAAGTCAACGCGCACCTCTTTCAGATGCAGGGGAAGATGTTCCGGCCCACTCTGCTGCTCCTGGCCGAGGAAGCCACCGGCGGCCGGGACCCCCGCGCCACGGTTCTGGCAGCGGTGACCGAGCTGATCCACCTCGCAACGCTGGTGCACGACGATTCGGTGGATCACTCCGTCTTGCGCCGAGGAATGCCTACCATCAATGCGCTGTTCAGCCACCAGGTCTCCGTCATTATGGGGGACTACCTGTACTCCCGGGCCGTGATCGAGCTGGTAGGACTGGACGACCTGGAGCCGCTCAGAGTCCTCAGTCGTGTCACCAACGAAATGACCGTCGGAGAGATGCGCCAACTGCTGGCGCATGATCGGCTGGCGTTCTCCGAAGAGCAGTACGATCTCCTGATCCGATCCAAGACCGCATCGCTGGTCTCGGCGGCTTGCGAGATCGGTGCGCTTCGCGCCTCCCCCAACGACCGAGCCGCGTTGCGTCGCTTTGGTGAAGCCCTTGGGATGGCCTTCCAGATCGTGGACGATTTGATCGACTATACCGAGGACGCATCGGTGACGGGGAAGCCATTCGGGTCTGATCTGCGGGAGCACAAGGTGACCCTTCCCCTCATTGCGGCGCTTCCGAAAATGCTGGAGGGTGAGCGAAAGGCCGTGTCCCGGCTGCTGCACGAGCCCGAGCCCACGGACCGGCAGATCACCGAAGTCATCGAGGCGGTCAGCCGCGTCGGTGGCCTGGAGTACGCCCGGGAGCGGGCGCTCCATTTGGCCCAAGCAGCCGATGCGGAGCTGGATCTGCTCCCGGCCTCAGCTGCCCGCGACGCACTCCGGGCGAGCATCACCTACGTTCTGGATCGTAGACGCTAATGCCAAGTGGACCGCACCGGCCCCGCTTCTATGTCGGCGTGCTGATCGCCGGGTTCATCGTCGGAGGGTTTTTATCGGCCTTTTTCCGGCGTTGGCTGCCGGAGAGCGCTGCCCGGGACTTCTTCACCACCTCGGCCACTCCGGTCTTTGGACCTATCTCCATGGACCTGCTGGTGGTAAACTTCACCCTCGGGCCCGTGGGCCTCCAAGTCTCGCTTCTGAGCTTGATCGGAGTGCTCCTGGCCTACCTGATCGCGCGGTCGCTTTTCTAGGGGGGTCCTGTGGGTAATCTCGGCATGTGGGAGATCCTGCTCATCTTGCTGGTGGTGCTGCTGCTCTTCGGCGCGAAGCGGCTCCCCGAGGTGGGCTCCTCCATCGGCAAGGGCATTCGGGAATTCAAGCGGAGCATCTCGGACACTCAGGATGCTATCATGGGCCCCGATGATCGCAGCACCCTTCCTCCGCGCCAAACCGATGCCACCCAGCAACCCAGTCCAACCTCGGGTGAGCCCAAACGGCTGTCTCAGTAGGCGGGAAGGCTGGAATAAACAAAGCCCCGGTGACTAGCAGTCCCGGGGCTTCGTCTATGTAACCTCCCATTTGCGTCATGCCCCGCGCTGCGCCGTCGTTTGCAGCACCTTGTCGCGGTCATCCACGATCTTGGCGGCGCTCCTGAGTGAGGTCATGTAATTTCGGACCCGCTCCTGACGCGCGAGGTTTATCACCCGTGCCCGGTATTCCTCGAGCCCTTTCGCGAATGCCGCGGAATCGGCCTTTGTGTGGCTGAGACTCTCCAGAACGTAGATCCCGTTCTTCGTGTCTAAAATCCCGCTGTGCTTCCCGACCTCGAGTCCAAAGGCTGTACCGACCACAATCGGATCGGCGAGCGGAGGCTGGATTCGGCTGAAAGGTCCAAACTCCTTATACGGGAGGTGCATCGTCTTGGCGGCGTCGGCCAAGCTCGCGCCTCCCTCGACTCGCTTCATGTAGTCCTTAGCCAGTGCACGCGCCTGGTCCCACTTCTTCTGCCCCCGGGCGTTGTGAACCACCACATCTTTGACCTGGGAGAGCGGCGGCACACCGGCCTCCTGCAGGCTGTCGAGGCGGAAAATGTAGAAGGCGTACGAGGTCTCAATCACCGGGCTGGTTGAGCCTCGCTTGTTCTGAAAGGCCCAGACCCCAGCGTCGGGGACGACCAGGGGGCCGAGTTGCACTTTGGTCCCCTGCTGCACTGGATCCGATTTCCCGATCTGCAGCCGGAGCGCGCGAGCCACAGTGTCGAGTGCCGCCGGATCGGAGCGCTCGGCGCCCAGCTTCTCCAGGCTGTCGGCCTGGGCGTCCAACCGGTCACGATGCTCGCCTGCCACCTCGATGGGGAACAGGATGTGACGGCCCTTGGCCTTATTCCCTGTCCGACTGGTTATCTCGATCAGGTGGAACCCGAACTGCGAGCGCACTGGCTGCGAGACTGTATGCAACGGGATACTGAACGCGGCCGAGTCGAACGCCGGATCCATGGAACCTTTGGTCCACTCACCGAGGTCACCGCCCCGGGTCGCAGTCGCGCTATCCGATGACTCCCGGCGAGCCACATCGGCAAACGGCGCTCCACCCAGGATCTCTCGCCGCGCCGAGTCTGCCCGAGCGAGGGCTGCTGCGGTGTCACTCGAGTTGGTAACTCGGGGAAGAGCCACGTAACTGAGAAACGCGGTACGCCCCCGCTTGAAGTCGTCGCGATGGGTCTGATAGTACTTGGCGATCTCGGCATCGGAGAGGTGAATCGCTGAATCCGGCACGGCATTCGCTGGAATGATCGCTGTCAGGCCTACCTTCACCATCTCGTGCTCATCCTGGTAGCGCTCCCACAGCGCGGCATCGGACAGGTAGACGTCGGCCGTGACCACCCGCAGCAGCTTGGAGCGCTGCAGCTCGTCCCGGTACTGGCTCTCCATTGCGGGCAGGTACTGCTGGGCGACACTCGAGGTAAGCCATCGCTGGTACTTAGCCAGATCGAACTGGCTATCGGTCTGGAATTCGGGAACATTGCGGAGCTCGGCCGGGGGAGAGTTCCGCATAGCCTGAACGATCTCGTCGTCGCTGACCTGGATGCCCCGCCGACGATACTCGGCATCAAGCACAGTATTCTGGACGATCTGGTCCCAAACCTCGTCCCGGACCTCCTGATAGTCCTCCAGGCCCAGGGTGCCAGGGTTCTGCCGCTGGCGATTGTCGATCGACTGCTGGACGATCGTCTGGTAGGTGCGGGCGTCGATGCTGCGTCCGTTGACCTTACCCACGGACGTGCGAGTGAGCAGGCCGGTGCCACCGGTGATCCCGCTGAGGTCCAGCACCAGCCAGGCAAAGAAAGTAATCGCGACCACCACCATGAGCGGTTTGGCCGCGTTGCGAAAGGCTTGCATCATAGGACGGTCTAGGACTCCGAACAGAAGGTTCCGAAGAGGCGGAAGCTTAAGGCCAAAGACACAGAACCTCAAGGCGCCATTCTGGTTAGCAGTTGACACACCGGTCGACGCCCACTACTGTCACCGTACTCCCCCAACACCGTACTATCCCCGGTCGTACGACCGTTCTGACCTGATATCGGAATCCGATGGCCACTAGCGAAATCGAAAAACTGGAGCGCCGGTACGCCGAAAATCCGCACGGGCTCACATTTGCCCCTCTGGCGGAAGTCCATCGCAAGAATGGAGACGTCACCCGGGCGCTCGAGCTGCTCCGCATAGGACTCGAGCTTCATCCCAACTACATCCCTGCCAGCATCGTGCTCGGGCGGTGTCACCAGGATCTCGGCGATCTGCCGGCCGCCGAGGAAGCGTTCAACCATGTCCTACGGCTCGACGACGAGAATGTCATCGCCCTCAAGTCCCTGGCGGATATCAACGAGCGACAGGAGAAGCTGGAGGATGCCGAGCGCTGGCTCCGGCGCCTGGTCTCGGTCGATCGCAGCAACGAGGAAGCCCGAGAGCAACTCAAGCATCTCGATACCCTCAAAGAGCAGAGTCGCCGGCGAGCCCGCGCGGCAGCGAAGTCCGCGGCAGGCGCGGAGTCGCCCAAGGACACCGCGAGCACCGAATCGCCGTCGGCACCTCCGCCTGCGCCACCTCAGCCTCCGGCACCTGTATCTACGGAACCTGTATCTGCGGCTGTATCTGCGGCGCCTGCGTCTGCGTCGGCTCCGCCTGCGGCTGAGCCGGCCAGGGCGCCAGCCGAGAAAGAAGCTGCCGGTCTCGAGCCAATCGACCTGACCGATGAATTGTCGGAACCTGCCATGGTGGAGGAGGCGGCTCCGAAGGTGGTCGACAGTCCGGTATCCAGTGCCCCCGAAGCCGCCAAGGTCAATACAGAGATCCCCGAGGCCGCCAAGCCTGAGCGGGCCGAGCCAGCCAGAGATCAGGACGAGGTTAAGAAGCCAGAGCCGGTTTCAGGCCTGGTTCCGAGCGAATTCGTGCCCCCGGAGGAGGATCGGGCACCTAGCTCGCCCTTGGGAGTGGAAATTGAGACGGAACAGGACGTGGTACTCCGCAGCTCGGGCGCTTCCGAGTTCACTGTTCCGGATGCCTCGCAAGAATTTCTGGACCTTGCGGCCAAGCTCAATGCATCGCGACCCCGGAGTCCCGGGCGGCGAGCCTCGGATCGGGCCGCTGCGGAACGTCGTCCCCAGCCAGAGCCGGCGCAGCCGAGGAAGGCCCCGCCACCTCAGGAACCGGCACCTCCCGCCTCCGCACCACTGAATGAGCCATTGGCCCCGGGTCGTTCATATGTCGCACGGGATACCCAAGGCCAGTCGGTCGCTGAATTCTTCCAAGTCCTGCTCCTGGCTCGACCACCGGAAGGATCGGGGCCGGTCGGGTCCACGACGCCAGCCGAGGGGTCAAACCAGGATGGGCGCTCCACGCCCAAGAATTCGGCTGTCTCCTTTGACGATTTCTTTGGAGCAGGTACCAAAGGGTCGATGTCTCCGGATAGCTCAGAGCCCAGTAAAGAAGATCTGGATCAGTTTCAGTCCTGGCTGCAAAATCTGAAGCGCTGAATGCGGATTGCCGTGCTCAACGGCCCCAACCTGAACCTGCTGGGGCAGCGGGAGCCGGAGGTGTACGGGCGCACCAGTCTGCCGGAGATCGAGGCCATGGTTCGAGAGGCCGCCGGCCGGCTCGGAGTCGAGATCTTCTGGTTTCAGACCAATCACGAGGGGGGAATGGTCGACGCGGTCCAGGGACTCCGAGGCCAGGCGGACGGTGCGCTGATCAATGCCGCCGCCCTGACCCACTCGAGCCTAGCCCTGCGTGATGCGCTCCTGGCAGTCAAGGTCCCCTTTGTCGAGCTGCACCTATCCAACATTTTCGCCCGGGAGCCGGAGCGACGACATTCGGTCATCGCAGATCTCGCCCTGGGAATGATCACCGGCTTCGGGGCACAAAGTTATCTGCTGGCTCTGCAGGCGCTGGTAGGGCGACTGCGTGCCAGTTGACCACAGGCTCGAGCGGCAATCGGTCCTCAGGCTGGCACTGGAGGCCGAGGGGCTGGATGCAATGCTGGTCACCCATCTTCCGAACATCCGCTACCTGACTGGTTTTACCGGCTCTGCGGCGCTGTTGTTGATCAATGCCGGCGCCGCAATGTTGATCTCGGACTTTCGTTATTCCTCTCAGGCTATGACCGAGGCGGGGTCGATCGCCCGGGTAGAGATTGACCAGCGAAGCGTTTGGGACCGTCTAGGACGGCTTCTCTCGGCAACCCCGCCGGAGGCTCTGGGGATCGAAGCCCATGTGCTGACAGTGCGGGACGCTGAGCGGGTGAGCGGCATGACGCGCGGGCGAGTGGTTCCGACAACCGAGCTCATCGAACGGCAGAGGGCCAGCAAGTCGGCTGAAGAGGTGGCCTCGATACGCGCTGCCGCCAACCTGGCACAGGATGCCCTGGCTGAGGTTTTGCCAGCGGTGCGGCCGGGCAGGACCGAGGCGGAGGTTGGTGCGCTGCTGGAGGCCGCGCTCCGGCGGCGGGGAAGTGAGTGGCACCCTTTTCCGACCATCGTCGCCTCGGGCCCTCGTTCGGCGCTGCCCCATGCCCGAACTAGCCAACGGGCCATCGCCTCGGGGGAACTGCTCTTGCTCGATTTCGGGGCGCAGGTAGACGGGTACTGCGCCGATCTGACTCGAACTGTTGTGGTTGGAGCTCGGGCGGACGAACGGCAGCGTGCCATGCACGACCTGGTTCAGACGGCCCAACGACGAGCGATCCAGCACTTGCGGGCCGGTATGCCGGCGAAGGATGGCGATGCGCTGGCGCGCGATGTGATCGCCGGCCGGGGATTTGGCGATGCATTTGGGCATTCGCTGGGTCACGGATTGGGGCTGGAGGTCCACGAAGCTCCCCGGCTGGCTCCCACATCCGATGCGCCGCTGCCATCGGATGCCGTGGTCACCGTCGAACCAGGTGTCTATTTTCCTGGCTGGGGCGGAATCCGGCTGGAGGACGATCTGTACCTGGGGAAGGACGGACCGGAACGACTGTCCGATGGGCGAACGGAATTGCTGGAGCTGGTTTAGGTGGAACTACCGGAGTCTAGAGTCTAGGGTCTAGAGGCCGGGTGTGAGTGATCGGCTTCGTGGTGAACCCTAGACTCTGGCTCTCGACTCTCTGAGAAAATGGCCACCACTGCCGACTTCAAAAATGGACTGGTGCTCGAGATAGACGGGCAGCTCTTCCAGGTTGTGTACTTTCAGCACGTCAAACCGGGCAAGGGTGGCGCTTTTGTACGCACCAAGCTGAAGAATGTCCGTACCGGCGCTGTGATCGATCGCACCTACACGGCGGGAGAACGGGTCTCAGACGTACGCTTGGAGCGTCGTCCGATCCAGTTCTCCTACGGCGACGGGCACTTTTACCATTTCATGGACCAGCAGACCTACGACGACATCATGTTGACGGACGAGGTGATCGGGCCGGACCAGCTCAAGTATCTCAAGGAGGGGATGGAGTGCGAGGGACTGGTCCACAACGACCGGGTCATCTCGGTCGACCTGCCGTCGTTTGTGGAGCTGACCGTCACCCGAACTGCGCCGGGCATCAGGGGTGACACCGCCACCGGCGGCACCAAGCCGGCGACTCTGGAAACCGGAGCGACAGTGCAAGTTCCGCTCTTCATCGAGGAGGGTCAGGTGATTCGGGTCGATCGGCGCGAAGACAAGTACCTCACGCGCGTATGAGCCCACAGGAGATGCAGGAGCTCGCCGAGCTGCTGCAAAACGTGCCGGGCATTCATTCCATTGATCTCAAGGATGTGAAGCGTCTGGCGCAGTTGCTGCGCGAGACCCCCGAGATTGGCTCGATCGAGGTGAAGGGCTGGTTCGGCACCGGGGTGGTGATCACTCGGACGGCAGTGCCGGCTCCCCCTAGCGTGGCCCATGGGGCGGTCTCCCCGCCACCGCCCCCGGTTCATGCGTCCGAAGGCGATCACCGGGAAGCCGCAACCCGGGCGGCTCCGCCGGCCACGCACTTGAAGGAAATCAGATCGCCCATGGTGGGCACCTTCTACAAGGCGCCGGAGCCTGGCGCGGAGCCCTACATCAAGGTGGGAAACCGGGTCACACCGGGGCAGACCGTCTGCATCATCGAGGCGATGAAGATCATGAACGAAATCGAGGCCGAGGTCGCTGGTGTGGTGCGGGAAATCTCGGTCGAGGACTCCCAGCCGGTCGAGTTCGGACAGGTTCTCTTCCGGGTTGATCCCAATGGCTGAAGCCAAAGCGGCCCCGTCTCAGTCGAACTTCAACTTCAAGAACACAATCTCCCAGATGGTCCAACGGAACGCGTCCGACCTGCTGCTGAAGGTCGGTCGCCCACCGACCATTCGGCTGAACGGAGATCTTCAGGGGCTGGAGATGCCACCGCTGAAGCCGGAGGATCTCAAGACGCTGGCTGAGCAGATCATGACGCCGCGTCAGGTGAAGGAGTTCGCCGAGCGGAAGGAGGCTGATTTCGCCATCGGCGTGCCCGGGGTGGGTCGATTCCGCACCAACATTTACCAGCAGCGCGGAACGCTGGCCTTTGCCTTTCGAGCCATCCCCTACGAGGTGAAGACCGTTCGCGAGCTGAATCTGCCGGTGGTCCTGGAGGAGATCGCCTTACGGCCACGGGGATTGGTGTTGGTCACGGGGATCACGGGGTCGGGCAAGTCGACCGCACTCGCCTCCCTCATCAATCACATCAACCAGAATCGGCGGGTCAACGTCATCACCATCGAAGACCCGATCGAGTTTCTGCATCGGGACGTCAACTCGAACATCTCCCAGCGAGAGGTTGGAAACGACACGCTCTCGTTTGCCTCGGCCCTTCGACATGTGCTGCGACAGGATCCGGACGTGATCTTGGTGGGTGAGATTCGAGACATGGAAACCCTCGACACGGCGCTCAAGGCCGCCGATACCGGTCACCTGGTCTTCTCGACCCTCCATACGACCGATGCCGCCCAAACGATCAATAGGCTCTTGTCCTTTTATCCGCCGCATCAGCATCAAGAAGTGCGCATGATCCTGTCCACCGCGTTGCAAGCGGTGGTTTCGCTCCGGCTGGTGCCACGAGCCGATGGCCGGGGCCGGGTCCCGGCGGCAGAGGTGTTGATCAACACCGCTACCGTCGCCGAGAACATCAGAGACATCGAAAAGGCGCTGCATATTCCCGATCTGATCGCCCAGGGCACCACGTCCTATGGTATGCAGTCGTTCGACCAATCCTTGATGAAGTGGTACAAGGATGGGGTGATCTCGTATGAAAGCGCTCTCTTCTACTCCACGACCCCCAACGAGTTCGCGCTGCGGGTATCGGGAGTGGATTCAGCGTCCGATCGCACCTTCACCGAGATCACGGGGGATACGCCCAAGTCGAAATCAATGGATCTGACGCCTTAAATGGCTGGGAAGGTGGCATGTGACCGCGACGGTCTTGGATCTCGAGACGCCAAGTCGGCGCGCTCGGGGTCGCACCATGTTTAAGAAGATTCTCATCGCCAACCGAGGCGAGATCGCCCTGCGGGTGATCCGGGCCTGCCGCGAACTCGGCATCCAAACGGTGGCGGTGTACAGTGAAGCCGATCGGGAATCGCTCCACGTCCGCTTTGCCGATGACGATGTGTGTATCGGACCGCCACCCAGCCGAAGCTCCTACCTCAAGATCCCCAATCTGATCGCAGCGGCGGAGATTACCGGCGCCGACGCCATTCACCCGGGCTACGGCTTTTTGGCAGAGAATGCAGAGTTCGCCGACACCTGCCGGGCCTCGAATATCACCTTCATCGGCCCCACCGGCGACCAGATCCGCCAGATGGGCGACAAGGCCACCGCCCGACGGTTGGCGGTCGAGGCCGGGGTGCCAACCGTCCCCGGCTCACCCGGCACCATCGATGACGTCGATGCGGCGTTGGCGTTCGCCAACGAGATCGGATTCCCCGTCATCATCAAGGCGACGGCGGGTGGTGGCGGAAAGGGCATGCGCATCGCCCAGAGCGCCGACGTCTTTCCCCAGCTCTTCGGGCTGGCGCAGAACGAGGCGCTGGCCGCGTTCGGAAATGGCGCGGTGTACGTGGAGAAGTATCTGGAGCATCCCCGGCATGTCGAGATCCAGGTAATGGGGGATCTTCACGGCAAGGTCGTGCACATGGGCGAACGGGATTGCTCGGTGCAGCGGCGGCACCAGAAGCTGATCGAAGAGAGTCCCAGCCCCGCGCTCACCGACGCCCTCCGGGCCCGAATGGGTCAGGCAGCGGTGGCCCTGGCCTCGAACATCGGGTATGCGGGCGCTGGTACCCTGGAGTTCCTGCTGGATACCGACGGGAGCTTCTACTTCATGGAGATGAACACCCGGATCCAGGTGGAGCACCCGGTCACCGAGATGGTCACCAGCTTCGATATCGTCAAGGAACAGATCCGGGTCGCCGCCGGGGAGCCGGTGAGCTTCCAGGGAGACGGGCGCCGGCTCCGGGGCCACGCCATCGAATGCCGGATCAATGCCGAGGATCCCTATCGAAACTTTCAGCCATCCCCAGGTCTGATCACCGCGTATCACCCGCCGGGTGGCCCCGGGGTTCGGCTGGATACGCATGTCTACGCCGGCTACACCGTGCCTCCATTCTATGACTCGCTGCTGGCCAAGGTCATCGTGCACGGCAACAACCGGGAGGAGGCGTTGACCCGGATGGGGCAGGCGCTCGACAGCTTCATTCTCGAAGGCGTCACCACCACTATTCCATTTCTCGCCCGGGTCATCCGACATCCAGATTTCGTGTCCGGGAAGATCGATACCCGATTTCTCGAGCGGGAATCCCAACTGCTCCGGCCCGAACCGGCATGACCGTTGACGTTCTCTTCACGCCTGCGGGACTCACCGTCGCCGAGGTCCAAGGGCGTACGGTCTTCGTGATCGACATTCTGCGCGCCACCACCACGATGAGTGCCGCCCTGGCCCACGGCGCCAAGGCCATCATTCCAGTGGGGTCTACCGAAGAAGCCCTCCGGTTGGCTCAAACCATCGGCAGCACGGATGTCCTCCTGGCTGGGGAGAAGAACTGCGTCAGGATTCCCGGGTTCAACCTCGGCAACAGTCCGCTGGAGATGACCGAGACCACGGTGCGAGGGAAGACTCTCATCGTCACTACCAGCAATGGCAGCCGGGCCCTGCTCGCCTGTCAGGGTGCCAGCGCGGTGTATCTGGCGTCCGCCGCCAATCTGACCACGGCGGCTGAGCGTGCGCGTGAAGCCTTGGCCGCCGACCAGCCCGTGCTGATCGTGTGCGCCGGTCGGGATGGGGCTTTCTCTCTGGATGACGCGTACTGCGCCGGCCGGCTCGCATCGGCCATCTTCGGAGGGACCAAACCGCGGCGAGCCCTCAACGATGCCGGCCTCGCCAGTCTGGACCTGGTGCGTCGCTATGGATTGAGGTGGCAGCGGCCCCTGGCCTACAGCCGGGCGGGCCGAGAGCTGATCCGATTGGGCTTCCGGGCCGACGTGAAGGATGCGGCGCGCATGGATGCCTATCCAGTTCTCCCCCACTTTCACGAGCGTCGCATTACTCTCGTTCCGGTACCAGTGTGACTCCCCGATCGAAGCGAAACCAGGAGGCTCCCCCGGCAGACGTGCGCCGCCGCCGGCTGGGGGCAATCACCGCTCTGGTGCTGGGGCTCTTTCTCGGGCTCACGCTGTTGCCGGTGCCGATCACCGGTCCAGTCGGCCGATCACTCGGCCATGGTCTCTGGCAGCTTCTCGGCGCCGGAGCCCTCGGCATTCCGCTTCTGGGGATTGGGCTGGCATTGGCTGGTTTCGATCGACTGGGCAACCTCGACATGAAACGTTCGGCCGTATTGATCGTCGGTCTGAGCGTTCTCATTCCCTACCTGATCGGGGTCTTGGCGCGGGTGGGCCGGGCGGACCTCGACCTCGATCTCTCTCACCGGGGGCTCGCCGCACGCCTGGTCGGCATCATCCCCGGCTTCTTGGCTGAGTCGATATCAGACAAGGTAGGGATCGCTGGTGCGGTCCTGTTCGGATTCCTGGCGCTGTCAGCCCTGACCCTCGCGACGTTCGCTTGGCATCCTCTCCAGAGACTGGAGCGGAGTACCTCGGAGAGCGAGCCGGATAGTATTTGGAACAACGCTGCCGAGGCTCCGGAGACCAAATCGGAGAAGCGCAAGCGGGGTCCGCTCGAGTTGTCATTATCAGCAGACCCCCGGCCCCCAGCATCAGATCCCCGCCCCTCCAGAGAGAAGAAGCTCAAGAAGCCCGCCGGATCCACACGTGCTGCCGTCGTTGATGAAGAATCCGATCTCCCACCGGTCGAGCTTCTCACCGCTCCGTCCAACCAGGACATCGATGCGGGAGAAGCCCAGCTCGACCGGTTGGGACAATCGCTGATCGAAACGCTCAGGACCTTCAAGGTGGACGGTCGATCCGGCCAGCGTACGACCGGACCGGTGGTGACTCAGTTCGAAGTGCTCCCGGCCCCGGGTGTGAAAGCCGGGCGAATCGGGGCGCTGGCGGACGACCTGGCGATTGCCATGCGGGTACCCTCCGTCCGGGTTGCTCCCATACCGGGAAAGGGAGCCGTGGGGGTCGAAATCCCCAATCCAACGGCCCGGATTGTAGCCTTGCGCGAGCTGTTCGAGTCGGCCGATTGGGAATCCCGCAGGGCGGTACTCCCGATCGCGTTGGGACATGACCTCGAAGGCAAGCCCGTCATCGCCGACCTGACCAAGATGCCGCATCTTCTCATTGCCGGAGCCACCGGCACCGGCAAATCGGTCACCATCAACACCATCATCACCAGCCTGATCTACCGCTACACCCAGAAGCATCTCCGTTTCCTGATGATCGACCCCAAGATGGTGGAGCTGTCGATGTACAACGCGCTCCCCCATCTGCGACACAAGGTCGTGACCAATAATCACGACGCGGCCACGGTGCTCAAGTGGGCCGTCATGGAGATGCAGCGCCGCTACGAGCTGCTGCAGGCCAACGGGGCCCGCAACATCGCGGACTTCAATCGCAAGGTCGAGGAAGGGAAGCCGCTGCGGAATCCTCCTCGTCCCAAGCCCACGCTCGCGACAGTCAGCGCGGAAGCGCCCGACACGCCTCCGGAGCCTCCGGTGGATGAGACCTACACGGAAGGGGTGCTGCCGTTCGTCGTGATGATCATCGACGAGCTGGCCGACCTGATGATGACCGTGCAAGGCGAGGTGGAGACACCTCTGGCTATCCTGGCGCAGAAGGCTCGGGCCATCGGCATTCACCTGATCCTCGCGACTCAACGTCCCTCGGTGAACGTCATTACCGGACTGATCAAGGCGAACTTTCCCAGCCGGATCGCATTCCGGGTGGCGTCCAAGGTAGACAGCCGGACAATTTTGGATCAAAACGGCGCAGAGGCCTTGTTGGGAAACGGTGACATGCTGTTCATGCCGCCTGGGAAAAGTGAGCCGATGCGGCTCCAAGGGGCATACATCGGTACCGATGAATCGGAACGGGTGATGGACTGGTACACGGCCCGCCGGGCCGCCCGCCGGGCAGCACTGGCGGCCGAGACGCCAGAAGCGGATATCCTCGAGCTGGTCCGGTCGCAGGAGGGCGAAGAGGAGACCGCGGCCGAGATGGCAGAAGGCGAGCGTGACTCGCTCTTCCGCGAAGCGGCGGAGGCCTGTATTCAGAATCAGGGCGGATCGACTTCGCTGCTTCAACGACGGCTCAGAATCGGGTACGGCCGAGCCGCGCGCATCATCGACCAGCTTCACTATGCCGGCATTCTGGGTCCTCCGGACGGCAGCAAGCCAAGAGACGTCCTGATTGGATTCGATCAACTGGACGAATACTGCTCGTAGCACTCAGCCCCGCGCTCCCCACTCTGGTCCATTCATAGAGGCGCGGTTTCCCGCGCCTCGTCGCGTGCGCCCGATGGTTGGTTGGGCAGCCCATCTCCGTACGATTAGGCATGCCATCAACCCGTCGCTTCATTCCCGTTACCGAATGGGCCGACGCGCGCCAGGTCCTGGGGTTGGAAGGAGAGCGGCTGGCCATCGGATACCTGACGTCATGTGGCTGGTCGATCGAGGCTCACCGTTTCAAGGTCGGCCGGCACGAGATCGATCTAATTATCCGAAAGGGGAATCTGGTTGCGTTTGTCGAAGTGAAGACCCGCCGCTCCCTCGCGTTTGGCTCGGGTCTGGAGGCGGTGAACCGGCGAAAGCAGCGGGACATCATCCGGGTGGCTAGTCTGTGGGTGGAGCGGCATGGTCGCGTTGACGACTCGTATCGGTTCGATGTGATCGCAGTCCAGGGCATCACCGGAGGAACGCCGGCTATCGAGCATGTGCCGGACGCCTGGCGAGCGGCGGGGAGATGGGCGTACTAGAGTGGCCGATTTTAAGTCACTCTGACAGTATTGCTTCGGGTTGCCTTCGGTGTTAGGTTGGATGCCGCACAACCTTATGGACTAAAATCAGTCACTTTCTTACTACGAGGGTCTAATGGCTGCTGCTCCTGACGAAACCCGACTCGACGCTGATCGCCGGAAAGCGCTTGGGCTGGCCATCTCCCAGATCGAAAAGCAGCTCGGCAAGGGTGCCATCATGCGGATGGGTGCCGACTCGCCCCGGGTCAAGGTCGCGGCCATACCTACGGGAGCCATCAACCTGGATGCCGCCACGGGAGTTGGAGGCATTCCCCGGGGTCGCATCACCGAGATCTACGGACCTGAGTCATCGGGCAAAACCACTCTCACGCTCCACCTCGCCGCCAACGTTCAAAAGATGGGTGGCGTCGCCGCCTATGTAGACGCCGAGCATGCCCTGGACATCGAATATGCCAAGAAGCTCGGAGTAGACATCGAGAACCTGCTCGTCTCTCAACCGGATACCGGGGAGCAAGCACTCGAAATCGTCGAAATCCTGGTTCGCTCTGGTGCGGTAGATCTGGTCGTCATCGACTCGGTTGCCGCCCTGGTCCCTAAGGCTGAGATCGAAGGGGAAATGGGAGACAGCCACGTGGGTCTCCAGGCGAGGCTGATGAGCCAGGCCCTGCGAAAGCTGGCGGGTGCCATCAACCGCTCGAACTGTGCGGTGGTATTCATCAATCAGCTGCGGGAGAAGATCGGCATCATGTTCGGGAATCCGGAAACCACCACCGGCGGCAAGGCCCTCAAATTCTACGCCTCACTGCGCCTGGATATCCGTCGGATTGGACCAGTGAAGGAGCGGGAGGCGGTTATCGGCAATCATGTTCGAGTCAAAGTGGTGAAGAACAAAGTTGCGCCGCCATTCCGTCAGGCGGAGTTCGACGTGATGTTCGACGAGGGAATCAGCCACACGTCCTTGCTGGTAGATCTGGCCTCTGAGGCAGGCATCATTCAGAAGTCGGGGGCGTGGTACTCCTACGGGGATCAGCGGATCGGCCAGGGCCGCGAAAATGCCAAGCTCTTCCTGCGCGACAATCCGATCATGCTGGCCGAAGTCGAAGGCAAGGTCAAGGAACTTCTCGGCATGCGGGCCCCCGTGGGTGTGGGGGCTGAGGCGGACGAGTAGCCAGTGGACGGCGCACTTCGAATTACCGCCCTCGAGCCGGACCCGAGGCGTCCCGAGTCGTTCCGGGTGGAAGTGGATGGCGCCAGGTTCGGGTCCATTTCACGAGCCCTGATCGAGGCCGAAGCCCTCGCACCAGGGCGCCTGGTGGACGCTGCTCTCCAGGAAAAGCTCACCGCCGCGGCGGACGCCGAGGCCGCCTTTCGGACGGTGCTCCGGGCCCTGGAGGTCCGCTCGTTTGCGCGGGGAGACCTCGCTCGGCGGCTGCTTCGCAAAGGTCACCCGCGAGTGGCTGTTGAGGCCGCCATCCAGCGCGCCACAGAGCTTGGTCTTCTCGATGACGCGGGTTTTGCCCGGACCTATGTGGAGACTCGCTCCGCTCGCGGGCGGGGGCCCTCCCGGCTGGTTCGAGATCTCCTGTCGATGGGTGTCGACCGATCGCTGATCGATCGCGCTGTCGCCGCCGAGTGGCCGGAGGGACGCGACCGCTCGGCGGTGCCGCTGGCGCTGGCCCAAAAGCGCGCTGCCCAGCTCGCCAGTCTGCCGCGCCAAACCCGGCGCCGTCGCATCGTTGCCTATCTCGCCCGACGAGGGTTTAGCGGGCGGGAAATCAGCGAGATCATCGACCGGGTCATAGCTCGTAAATCGTAGCCCGCCTATATTTTCCGGATGCAATCCGGAACAATCCGCCGACTCTTCCTCGACTTCTTCGTGAGCCGGGGGCACCGGGAGGTGCCCTCTTCGTCATTGGTACCGGCCGACGATCCAACCCTCCTTTTTACCAACGCTGGGATGGTCCAGTTCAAGCGTACGTTTCTGGGTCAGGAGCAGCGCGACTACCTGCGCGCTACCACCTCCCAGAAGTGCGTGCGGGCCGGCGGCAAGCATAACGATCTCGAGCAGGTGGGGCACACCACGCGGCACCACACCTTTTTCGAGATGTTGGGAAACTTCTCGTTCGGAGACTACTTCAAGCGCGAGGCCATCGCCTACGCCTGGGAGTTCGTGACCAGCGCTGAATATCTCGGTCTAGCCCCTGACCGGCTCCGGGTCACCGTGCATCACACTGACAGCGAAGCTCGCGCGCTCTGGCGCGAGATCTCAGGGCTCCCGGATCACCGGATTTATGGTTTGGGGGATAAGGACAACTTCTGGCAAATGGGCGATACCGGACCGTGCGGGCCGTGCACCGAGATCTTTGTCGATCTCGAGCCGGGGCAGCCCGGCAGCGGCACATGGGACGAGGTCATCGGACAGGAGGAATTTGAGCAGTTGGCGGAAGCAGGCCGCTTTCTCGAGATCTGGAATCTGGTGTTCATGCAGTACGATCGGTCCGCCGATGGCACGCTCACCCCACTTCCCAAGCCATCGGTGGACACTGGAGCAGGCCTCGAGCGAATCGCCGCCGTCATGCAGAACGAGGACGATAACTTCCACACCGATCTTTTTCTCCCCCTCATCGATCGCGTGGGCGAGCTGGTGGGACGCTCCTATGATCGCAACGCGGAGAACCGGGCCTCGTACCGGGTCCTGGCAGATCACGCGCGCGCGGTGAGCTTCTTATTGGCCGATGGGGTTTACCCCTCCAACGAGGGCCGCGGATATGTCCTGCGCCGCATTCTTCGCCGGGCTGTCCGCCACGCATGGCTGCTGGGGAGACGCGAGCCCACCCTTGCCCCACTGACGAGTATTGTCGTGGAGCAAATGGGTGAGGTTTACCCGGAGCTTCGAGCCAAAGCCGACTATCTGCATGAGGTCACCCAGACGGAGGAAACCCGGTTCCTGGAGACCATTGGGGGAGGTCTCAGGCGGCTGGATGAGATCATCGAGTCCGGTATCAGCACCATCTCCGGGGCAGAGGCGTTCAAGCTCTACGATACCTTCGGGTTTCCCATTGATCTGACCCAGATCATCGCCGGTGAACGGGGGCTGGAAATCGATCTGGCTGGATTTGAACGGGCGCTGGAGGAACAACGCCGGCGCTCACGTGAAGCCCGGAAGACACCCGCCGCGGGTACCGCAGCCATCAAGGGAAAGGCTCCCGCCGTCCGCACCTCGCAAGCAGGCAAGTGGCGCAACGTCAAACGAGGCAAGCAGCGATTCGTGGGCTATGGGCGCACCGAAGCGGACACCGATATCCTGGCTTTCCGCCAGGACGGCCCTCGGGTGGAGTTGGTGCTGCGCGAGAACCCGTTCTACGCCGAGGCTGGAGGTCAAGTCAGCGATGTGGGTGCAATCACGGGTGATGACTGGTCGTTGACCGTCGACACCGTGCACAAGGATTCCAAAGGCACTGTGGTCGGCGGGACCTTCTCTGATGCTTTGGATCCCACGGCAGTGCACGCGGCTGTGGACGCTCAGCGCCGGCATGATATCGAGCGCAATCACAGCGCCACGCACCTGGTTCACTATGTTCTGCGCCAGCGGCTGGGCAACCACGTCCGGCAACAAGGTTCTCTGGTGGAACCGGATCGTCTTCGCTTCGACTTCTCGCACCATGGTCCCATAGACCCGGCCACGCTCCAGGGAATTGAGAATGAGGTGAATGACCTGGTGCTGAGCAACACTGCAGTGGATACCCGGGAGATGCCCTACGCCGACGCTCTGGGTCTGGGTGCCATGGCTTTCTTTTCGGAGAAATACGGCGATGTCGTGCGGGTGGTTCAAATGGGGCCATCGATCGAGCTCTGCGGGGGAACCCATGTGCGGAGCACCGGGCAGATCGGTACCTTCCGTTTTTCCGGTCAAACTGGTGTGGCAGCCGGCGTGCGCCGGATCGAAGCGGTCACCGGAAGTGGTGCTTTGCGTGCAGTCCGCGAGCTGGAACAGCGCTTGGCGGCTGTGGCGGATGCCCTGAAGGCGCAGCCCGAGCACGTGGTCCGGCGCGTGGAGCAGTTGCTTCAGGAGCGGCAGCGGCTCGAAGCCCGATTGGCTGAGACCCTGCGAACCGGGACGGGGCCGGCGCTCCGATCCGAGGTCTCGAGCGTCAATGGAGTCGAGCTCACCTTGGCCGAAACGACGTCCGATGACAAAACCGAGCTGGGACGAATTGCGGATCAGTTTCGAGAGGGGAAGCGGAATGCCGTCCTGGTCCTGTTCAGCAACGCAGGACGGGGCTCGATCCACGTCACTGTCACCGACGATCTGGTTCGTGCCGGCCACAAGGCCGGAGATCTGGTGAGCCGCATCGCCGCCGTGAGCGGTGGAAAGGGCGGTGGCCGACCCCACTTTGCCTCGGCCGGAGCCGGAGATCCTGACCGGCTCTCCGCCGCCCGGGCCGCTACGCCCGAGCTGGTGACCACCTGGCTTGGCGGTTTTGCCGCGGCTGAAACGAGCGGCACCTGATCGGGCTGCGGGAGTGGCTGGAGCAACATGCGGCCCGGGCGCCGGAAGCTCTCCGTTCCCGAGTCACCGATCTGGCTCTCGGACAGCCGGGGAGCTCCCTTCCGGAAACGCTGGCAGTGGCCGGACTCACGGCCTTGCGCGTGGTCCTCACCCATCCGGGTGACCGGTCCGCGGCGCTCGACCTCTTGGCTGCTGATGCGCTCGTCACACTGGCGCTGCTGGCCCAGGCTGAAACCCGCCCTGAACATCTTGAAGAGTTCGCCACCTCCATCTTGCAGCTGTCCCACGCTGGCCAGTGATCGATCTGCATTCCCACCTGCTTCCTGCCGTGGATGACGGATCGCGGTCGGTGGAGCAGTCGGTCAAAGTACTCAACCGGATGGCCGAGCTGGGGGTCACTGACTTATGCCTGACCCCCCATCTACCGGCTGGCCGGGCAGAGGCAGGTCCTCCCGTGGCACACGGAAGGGCCTTCCAGGCGCTTCGCGCGGCCGCTCCCCCACTTCCGCGACTCCACCGGGGAGCGGAGGTGATGCTGGACCGCCCGATCTCCCGACCCGTGGCTCTGGCGCGCAATGTGACGCTCGCCGGATCAGGCTACATACTGGTCGAGTTCCCCCGGCTGGTGGCTCAGGAAACGGTCGTGAACGCACTCACCCAGGTGGTGCAGCAGGGATTGATTCCCGTGTTGGCCCACCCGGAGCGCTACAGCTGCTGCTCTCCCGAAGCGGTACGTCACTGGCGTGGACTGGGAGCGAGAATGCAGGTTGATGCGACCACCCTGCTCACCTCTCAGGCCCGCGGTCAGCGCGCGCGCCAGCTGATTACCGAAGGCTTGGCCGACATTCTGGCGGGTGACAACCACGGGGATGACCGCACGGTGGCGGCCGGCGCACAGTTTCTCCAAGCCCAGGATGGTGCAGAGCAGGTGGAGCTGCTCGTGGTCAGGAATCCCGGGGCCATCTTGCAAGATGCTCCTACCTCCCCCGTGCCCCCGCTTCGGATCCGAGAGAGCTGGATGCGTCGCATCAAGCAGTTCCTTGAGGGCGGTAAATGAGCGCATCTCACATCGAGCTGGGTCTGGATGAGCTGGCCGCCGTCATCCGTGCCAGCAAGGTGCTCAGTGGTCAGGTGGCGGGGATCGCCGGACGCTATGCCAAGGTGCTTCGTGGAGGAGGCACTTTGTTTTTCTGCGGCAATGGAGGAAGTGCCGCGGACGCGCAGCATCTCGCGGCAGAATACATCATCCGCTACGCGGGCGAGCGCCGGCCCTTGGCGGCCGTCGCGTTGACCACCGACACCTCGGTCCTGACCGCCGGAGGAAACGATCTCGGATTCGAGCTGATCTTCGCCCGGCAGATCGAAGCGCTCTGCGGTCAAGAGGACTTACTGACCCTGCACAGCAGCAGCGGGCAGAGCCAGAACCTGGTCGCCGCCGCACGATCGGCCCGACAGCTTGGCATCCCTACCGTAGCTTTTCTGGGGAAGGGGGGCGGTGCCCTGGCGAGCCTCGTGGACGAGGCCGTGATCGTGCCCTCGCAGCGAACCAGCCAGGTTCAGCTGATGCACATGGCGCTGCAGCACCTGATCGTAGAATCGGTCGAGCGCGAGCTGTTTGGCGCATGATCGATCTGGCGGGCCAGAAAGCATTGGTCACGGGAGGTAACCGGGGGATCGGTCGGGCCACCGCATTGCTGCTGGCGCGAGCCGGAGCCGACGTGGCACTCACCTATCACACGAGAAAGGACGAGGCGGAGCAGCTGGTCCAGGAAATCCGGGCATTAGGTCGCAGCGCCTACGCGACCGGCGGTGATCTCGGGCGACAGGAAACGGCGGAGCGCATCGCGAACGAGGTGAAACGGGAGATTGGCCCGCTAGACATCTTTGTGGCCAATGCAGGGATCTGGCCGCATGAGGAGCTGCCGCTAGGGCGGATGTCGGTCGACCGCTGGCGTCGAACGGTCGAGGCTAACCTCGACTCCGTGTTCTACTCCACCAAGGCTGCCCTGCAAGTGCTACGGCCCAGTGGACGGGTGGTGTTGGTGTCCAGCACTGCCGGCCAGCGGGGCGAGGCCTTTCACGCTGACTACGCTGCCACCAAAGGCGCCCTCATCGCCCTCACCAAGTCGCTGGCAGTCGAATGTGCCCCCGACGTTGTTGTCAACTGCGTGGCTCCGGGATGGGTGGACACCGAGATGAGCTGGCCCGCGTTCGGCAACGGCAACCGGGATCGTATTGCGAGCACTATCCCTCTGGGTCGCATCGCGACCGCGGAAGACATCGCCGGTCCGATTCTCTTTCTTTGTAGTCCGCTCGCTCGCCATATCACGGGAGAGGTGTTGAATGTGAACGGGGGTAGCGTGTTGTGCGGGTAACGGAAGAGCGTGCATGATCCACCTCCTGTTTACCGGCGGCACCATCTCGATGCAACGTGACCCCGAGGCCGGCGGTAACGTACCAACCCATGGAGGCGAGGCCCTGGTAGAGTTCACCCCCGGTCTCGATTCGATTGGCCCGTACCGGATAGAAAACTGGGCGATGATGCCGGCGTGTCACCTCGACCTCGACAAGATGTGGAACTTGCGCGAGCGGGTGCGGCAAGTGACAGAATCGGGTGAGGTAAGCGGCCTCGTCATCACCCACGGGACCGATACCATCGAGGAGACGGCTTATCTCCTGGACCGCACGCTCGAGCCGGATATCCCGGTGGCCATTACCGGAGCCATGCGCACGTCGAGCGATACTGATTGGGATGGCCCGAAAAATCTGCTGGACGCCGCATCAGTCGCTGCCCGAACGGGATCCCGCCCCATGGTCAGCGTCGTTTTCAATGGAAAAGTGTTTGCCGGAAGAAGCGTGGTGAAGTTCCACACCACGAATCTCGATGCGTTCGCCGCGCCGTATACTGCGCCTATTGGTCGGGTGGACGAGGGTAAGGTCATTTATGCAGCGGAACGGCGGGGCAGCGGGGCAGCGCCGCAGGGACATCTCGCGCCCACTCGATTGACCGCGCAGGTGGCGCTGATCCCGATGGTGGTAGGCGACGACGGCACCCTCTTAGACTTGGCCCGTTCCTCACACGATGGGGTCGTCGTGGTGGCATTCGGCAGCGGCAACATACCTCCTGGAGCCGTGGCGGCCATCGGCCGATGGATTGGGGACAACAAGTCTGTGGTGATCGCATCTCGTTGTCCTACTGGAGTGGTGACCCCACTCTATGCCTTCGACGGCGGGGGCAGTCGTCTGGTGGCCATGGGAGCCATACCCGCCGGTCCTCGAAGCCCCTCTCACGCACGGATGGAGCTGATCATTTCCTTATCTGCCGGCGTTCCGTACGGGAGCTGAGGTGACTTTTCCGGCGACCATCGAGGTCCCCGAGCCGATTCTGGACATCGCTCGCACGCTCGAAAAGGCCGGGTTCGAGGCTTGGTGCGTCGGCGGTACGCTACGCGACATCCTGCTGGGACACTCGAACACCGACTACGATATCGCCACCAACGCCACTCCAGACCAGGTTCAGCGGCTGTTTCCCCGGACCGTGGGAATAGGAATCAAGTATGGTACGGTGGGAGTGCTGGACCGGAGCCGGCAACTCCATGAGGTCACCACTTTCCGGCGGGATGTGACGACCGACGGGCGGCACGCCGTGGTGGCGTATGGGGTGGAGCTGGCTGAGGACCTCGCGCGCCGGGACTTCACTATCAACGCTCTGGCCTATCATCCGCTCCGGCGTGAGTGGCGGGATCCATTTGATGGGGCCGCCGATCTGCAACGCGGTGTGGTGCGTGCCGTCGGAGATCCCGGAGAACGCTTTCGGGAAGACTATCTGCGGATTCTTCGCGCCCTGCGATTCGCCGCTCGATTCGATTTCCAGATCGAGCCCGGCACCTGGCAGGCTGCCCGAACGGCCGCTTCTGGACTGGCGCAGCTCTCGGCTGAGCGGGTACGAGACGAGTGGTACAAGGGCCTGCGCACTGCACGATCGATCGAGCGACTGGTGTCACTCTGGGTCGATGTGGGCGCCGCCAAAGTGTGGCTCCCGGAGCTGGAAAGAGAGCAAGCGCCGAGTATCGCGAAAACGGTGCCCGCGGGGGACCGGGATCCTGTGTTGTTAACCGCACTGCTCTCGACCGCTCCCTCGACTGTCCTTCGCCGCCTCAAGGCCTCCAACGCCGAAATCGATCGGGTCCTCGGGATGGAACGCGGTCCCGAGAAACCGGATGGCAACGACGAGCGATCCGTCCGGCGCTGGCTGGCAGCCGTCGGCACCTCCGCCGATGATCTGATGTCTCTTTGGAGGTCCCGCCGGGGTGCTATTCCGCCGTGGAGCTCCGCGGCGCAGGAGATTCGCCGCCGGCACGATCCGCTCACCCGGGGGGATTTGGCCCTAAATGGCACCGATATCCAGGCATTAGGTGTGACGGGCCCGCGGGTGGGGCAGATCCTGACCGAGTTGCTGGAGCGAGTTCTGGAGCGACCCGAGCTCAATACCAGGGAAGCACTTCTCGAGATCGCCCGAGAGCTGTGGTGACTCCGCTGGCATTCGCCGTGACCGCTGCCCTCGGTAATGTCGTTGGAGCCTTGGCGGTGATTCGCCATCTGGACCGTGGTCTCCGTCTCATCGACCTGTGCATTGCTTTCGGGGCGGGATTCATGCTGGCCGTGACCGTGCTGGGCGTCCTGCCGGAGGTCTTTAACGGGTCTCCGGTCGCGCCGCTCTGCGTTCTGGCAGGATACTTTGCGGTGCACCTCGCCCAGCACGTGCTGACGCCACATTTTCATTTCGGCGAGGAAACCCACCAACTGAGCTCGTCTGCGGTCCACACTGCCTTCTTGGGACTGTTGCTCCACACCTTCTTCGACGGGGTGGCTATCGCGAGCGGCTTTCTGGTGTCTGGGAGACTCGGCGTGCTGCTCTTCCTGGCGGTGTTACTGCATAAGTTTCCCGAAGGGGTGACCATTGCCAGCGTCCTGGTAGCTGGCGGGCAGAGCCGGGCCCGCGCTTTGGCCGGAGCCGCCGCCATTGGCGGGGCCACCTTGCTGGGGTTTCTCCTCACGGAGCAGGTGGCTTCTCTCTCCCGATTCGGGTTGGCCCTTTCGGCTGGCGTCACCCTGTACGTCGCGGCTTCAGACCTCGTGCCCGCATTTCAGGCCAAGCGAAGCTGGTCCAATGCGCTGGCCTTCTTAGGCGGTGCCCTGGGGTTCTTCCTCACCGAACGCCTGCTGGACGCCTGGAGCCGATAGCATCGATGCCACGAAAGCCGGCTCCCGGTAATCAGCGATCGCTCTTTCGCAGCGCGCAGGAAACCCGACCTTTGGCCGCGCGTATGCGGCCGGCCACCCTGGACGAGTTTGTGGGCCAGGAACATCTGCTAGGCCCGGGCAAGCCGCTGCGCGACGCTATCGAGCGGGGTACTCCGGGTTCCATGATCTTCTGGGGCCCGCCGGGCAGCGGAAAAACGACGCTGGCTCATCTCGTCGCCAGCTCCACCGAACGGGTGTTCGTTCCATTCAGCGCGGTCACCGAAGGAGTTCCTCGCATTCGGCAGATCGTCAATGAGGCGCGGGAACGCCTCGAAAGCGGCGGTTCTCAGACCATCCTGTTCATCGACGAGATCCATCGACTCAACAAGGCCCAGCAGGACAGTCTCTTGCCGCCGGCTGAGGATGGAACCATCACCTTGATCGGCGCCACCACCGAGAATCCCAGCTTCGAGGTGATCGGAGCGCTGCTTTCACGGACGCGAGTCTTCGTCTTACAACCCCTCAACCCTGAGCACATCGAGCGCCTGTTGGTACGAGCCCTCGCGGATGCAGAACGTGGACTGGGAGGCGCCGAGCTCCGGGTGGATTCTGAGGCACTCAGCCTCGTGGCCACCGAGGCGGATGGAGACGCCCGACGCGCACTGACCGTGCTGGAGGCGGCATCGGCCCACGTGGGGCGGGGAGGCCAGGTCACGGTAGAGGTTGCTCGGGAAGCGATGCAGAAGCGCTTTGCCCGTTACGACAAGGCCGGCGAGGAGCACTTCAATCTCCTCTCTGCCTACCACAAGTCATTGCGCGGCAGCGATCCGCAGGGCGCGCTGTACTGGATGGCCCGAATGATCGACGGCGGGGAAGATCCTATGACGCTGTTCCGTCGGGCGATTGCCATGGCCGCGGAGGACATCGGTGTTGCCGATCCAGACGCCCTGGTACTGGCCGTCGCGGCCCGGGATGCTTTTCACATGCTGGGCCCTCCGGAAGGCTACCTGCCGCTGGCCGAGATGACGGTCTACCTGGCCACCGCTCCCAAATCGAACAGCGTGAAGACGGCCCTCGGGGCTGCCATGGAGGCGGCGCGAGAGACTCCTGCGGCGCCGGTGCCGCTGCCCATCAGAAATGCCCCGACGCCGCTGATGAAAGAGCTGGGCTACCACCGAGGTTATCGCTACGCCCACGATTCACCCGACGCGTATCTGCCCCAGGAATACCTGCCCGCCGAGCTGCGCGGTGCATCCTTTTATGCGCCGGGATCGTTTGGGCATGAGAAGAAGATTGCGGAACGGCTCGAGTGGTGGGCCAAGCTCAAGCGCGACGCCGAACGGCAATCGGATGAGGAGACGTGAGCTCGCAGTTAAGCACCCGTGTGACTTGGAGCACGGCTCCTCGGTTCACCCGCCGCCATCCTCCAGTAGCCACTGGGATGGTTCGTGTCGCCCGCGGGTGAAAGGACCGATATGAGGCTCGGGGCACCCCTGGTGCTCTTCCCATTAGCTTTCGGGAGCTCCGGGTGTAGCGGTGTCGGCGACTACATTAAGGAGCCGGACATCCAGCTGGATCATGTGGTAGTCCGCGGCATCGGGGTGAGCGGCGGCACTCTTGACCTCGTGATGAGGCTGGATAATCCCAACAGTTTCAGTCTCCAGGGAACCAAGCTGGAGCTTGGTATCGATGTGGAGGGCTCGCATCTCGGCGACATTGCGTATGCTGACGATTATGCGGTTCCGCAGAACGGACAAACCACGCTGACCCTTCCGCTCCGATTCGGCTGGTCGGGGGTGGGCAGCGCCGTTCGGGCCGCGCTGGGCTACCGCGACCTGCCCTACACCATGAAGGGACAGGCCACTCTCCGGCTGCCCGGCGGCTTCACCAAAGCGTTCTCCTTTACTCACGAGGGCCGGGCCCCGCTCACCCGTGTGGCAGGTAGCGTCCTCAGCCCCGGCTCCTAGTCACCTCCTCTCGTCATCAGGAAGGCTCCCTATCCGTCCACTGATACCTGTTCGCGACCCGATCGAGCGCGTGGTCCTGGTGGCCGCGCCTCGGAAGGGGTCGCCCGACTCCCGACATGTCGCCGAGCATCTCGAGGAACTCACCCGGCTGGTGGACACGGCGGGGGCCGAAGTGGTAGGTCGAATGTCGCAACACATTGCCGCCCCCAATCCAGCCACTCTCATCGGGGAAGGGAAAGTCGAAGAGGTAGCCACCGAGGTGGCTGCCGCGGAAGCCTCGCTGGTCATCTTCGACGAAGAGCTCTCACCAGTGCAGGGGGTCAATCTGGAGCGGGAGCTCAAGGTCCGAGTGATGGACCGCCCCGAAGTCATTCTGGACATCTTCTCCACTCGGGCGCGAACCCACGAGGCCAAACTCCAGGTCGAGCTGGCACAGCTGGAATACCTGCTTCCCCGGCTCACCCGAATGTGGACCCACCTCTCGCGTATTCGAGGCGGCATCGGACTCAGGGGACCGGGCGAAACCCAGCTGGAGACCGACCGTCGGATCATCCGGCGCCGGATCCAGGGTCTCAAAGCCAAGTTGAAGGACGTCGAGAAACACCGCGAAAATCTGCGCGCCGGTCGGGACACGATGCTCAGTGTAGCTCTGGTGGGCTACACCAACGCGGGCAAGTCGAGCATTCTGCGGGGACTTTCAGGGAGCCACGACATCGTGGTCGAGGACCGGCTCTTTGCCACCTTGGATACTCTGACTCGTGAAGTCGATCTGGGCGAAGGGCAGCGCGCCCGGGTGACCGACACCGTCGGGTTCATCCGTAAGCTGCCGCACCATCTCGTCGCCAGCTTTCGGGCTACTCTGGAAGAAGCCCGTTCGGCCGATGTGCTACTCCACGTGGTCGATGCCAGTCATCCCGACTGGGAAGGGCAGCTCCGGGTGGTCGAGAAGGTACTCGCCGAGCTAGGCCTCGCGGATCGACCGGTGATTCTGGTGTTCAACAAGATCGACGCGGTGGCAGATGCATCGGGCTTTTCCCGAAGATTACGCGAGCTCCATCCCACGGCGATCCTCACGACCACCATGCGCACCGATGGCTTGGCCACCCTGAAGAGCCGGATGCGCGAGCTCGATCGGGCGGGCCGGATGACGGTTCGGGTGCGAGTGCCTCTGGCCGATGGAGGCCGATTGGCGGAGCTGTACCGGGAAGGGGAAGTGCTGAGTCGTCAGGAGGACAGCGAGACGTACGAGCTAGTGGTGCGGCTTAAGCCCTGGCAGGTTGAGCGGCTTCGCGCTACCGGTCTCGACCTGGTGGACGTGGCAGCCGAGAAGATGAGGATACGACGGGTAAGCGGATAGGTAAGCGGGGCCCGCGCGGGCCCCGCTGTCGTTTACTTGCCGCCGCTCAACACCTGCTCCAGAATCAGCCAGCGATTCATCCCGGCAAACTTCTGGTGCATCTTGGTCCACGGCGAGCTGCTCTGTTCGTCCTCTTCGATCTGGAGATCGGCCAAGGCATCGATGCCGCTCTTCAGAAATTTCCGAAGGCCCTTCTCCAGTGCCATACCCGCAGTGCGGAAGTTGAACAGGGTGGAAAACTGCAGCACGAACCCCAGATCGGCGAGCTGCTGGTTGGTGATCAACGTGCCTGACTTTTTGGCTTTGCCGAAGTAGAGCGAGGGCGACAGGTTGAAGCCGAGCATCTGATCGGGGTAATACTTCCGCACTCCCTCAGCAAACTCCTGGGGCTGCTCCAGCTCCGTGTTATTGAACTCAGGCCAGATCACGTCAACCCCCAATTCCGCTGCCTCCCACGCATCCTCCACCGCCATCTTCACACCGCCAGAGTCCCGATCCGGCAGAGCACCGTCGATCGAGTCGGTGCGCGCGATGATGACCACATCCACTCCCGTCGCCTGAGCTGCCGCTTTGATGGCTTTCAGCTTGGCGAGCCAGTCTTTGCGGGGGACCAGCACCTTGTTGCGCTTCTGCTTGCCCACGTTGACGATGTGCCCGCAGGTGCGATTGGCCGGGTCCTGGTTTTCCAGATGCACCCCGGCTGCCCCGGCACGGATTAACTCCACCGCCAGGGTAAAGGTTTGGGTCGGACCGCCGAAGCCGGCCTCCATGTCCACGAACGCCGGAGGTACCTCGAGCACCTCACGGCCATCGGTGTCGTAGAAATGGGTATTCCGGGCTCCCTCGATACCCATCCACATTTCATGGACCAGCTTGACCATATCGTGTGAGGCATAGACCCCGATGTCGGGGAACATGCTCTTGGTCGCCGCGAGCTGCCACCCACTCCCGTAAAGGGCCTTGAACCCCAGCCGGGTCATGATCGCCGAGGTGAATGCGTCGTACGCTCCGGCGGTATGCAGATATGATTTGGCCGAGCGGGCCTCGTGCAGGAGACGGCGGAGCTTATCGGCCGGCTGCTCGGCCTCCGGAGGCGCCACCAGCTTGGCGATAGCATCCGCGGGATAGGTCGCATGGGCCGAAACGGGAGGAGTTGCTGTTGCCATCGGTTCGTCTCCTGAGATGGTGCAGAGCTTGTGAAACTATTCACATGATAACCAGAGGTCCCGAATCCCGCTAGAGTTAATCGCCCATCCGGTGGGGTTCAAGCGGCGCAATCCCTTGCAGGCACGTCTTCTGCTATACTTTCCGCCATCGTGGAAACGCCTGGAATGTTCATCACCAAGCCTTTCGTCACCGACCGGCGGATTCGATTTGCGCTGGTGGGCTGTGGTCGTATCTCCAGCAATCACTTTGATGCCATTGATAAGCATACCGATCGGGCGGAGCTGGTCGGCGTTTGCGACATCGATCCCTCAGCTCTGGCCCAGGCAGTGGACCGAACCGGAGCCCCGGGGTTTCGCTCGCTCGAGGCTCTTCTTGCTGGTACCGACGCCGACGTGGTGATTTTGGCAACGCCCAGCGGTCTCCATGCCGAGCAG
>DASSED010000178.1:0-34816 GCA_035695405.1 Gemmatimonadales bacterium | reverse complement strand
CGAAGTTCGCAGCCTCATACCTATTAGAGGAGGGATCTTGAACGACTCTAATCTGGCATCACGCTGGCGCTCCTGGGCGCCGTATCTGCTCAGTCTCGTCAGAATCGTGCTGGCCTTCGTGTTCATGCAATTCGGGACGGCCAAGCTGTTCGGGTTTCCCGCGCCCGTCATGCCCGGAGGTGGTACCGCGCCTCTCACCTCACTCGCCGGTATCGCCAGCGTGCTGGAGACGTTTGGCGGCTTCTTTCTTCTGCTGGGGCTGTTCACCCGTCCGGTGGCATTTCTCCTCTCGGGAGAGATGGCGGTCGCCTACTTCTATGGGCATGCCCCGCAAGGCTTCTGGACGGTCCTGAATCAGGGTGCCCCCGCCGTGCTCTTCTGCTTCATCTTCCTCTATATGTCCGCCGCGGGAGGAGGCCCCTGGAGCGTGGACGCGCTCTGGAGCCGTCACCAGTCGGTCGGCAGGTAATCCTTCAGGAATTTCCCCCACTGGTGCTCGCCGGAATTCATCCCGGCGATGATCGGGTCCACGATCCGAGCGGCGCCGTCCACGATGTCCAGCGGCGGATGAAACCGGTGCTCGGCCCGTTTGCGGGCGGCGATGTCGGCCGCATCCTCGTCGGTGATCCAGCCGGTATCGACGCTGTTCATGTGAATCCCGTCCGCCTGGTAGTCCGCGGCCGAGGTGCGGGTCATCATGTTGAGCGCGGCCTTGGCCATGTTGGTATGGGGGTGACGGGTCGTCTTGAAGTTGCGGTAGAACTGCCCTTCGACCGCAGACACGTTGACGATGTGCTTGTCCCGTTCCGGGGTGCGCAGCATCAGCGGCTTGAGTCGCGCATTGATAATGAAAGGCGCGATGGCATTGACCAGGTGAACTTCCAGCAACTCTACGGAGGGAACCTCGGCCAGGAGCATGCGCCACGAGTTTCGCTCCCTGAGGTCAACCTGCTGAAGGTCCTGGTCCAGTCTCCCTTCGGGAAAGAGATGCTGCTGCGGCGATCCCTCCTCCGGCAGGAGTCGTAGCTGCGACAGCTCGGCCGAATGGGCCAGGCCCGCAATGCTGGGGAGCCGCCGTTCGAACACCGCCGGCGTCGTGGTGGCCCCGGCATCCACGTGGCGATGGGCGCCGCGCCAGCTCTCGTAACTCGAAAGCAGGCGCTGGGCCGGTGCGGGCAGCCCCTGGAGCGCTGCGGTCTCCTGCGCCATCATGTGCCGATAGAACTCCGGAGGACGGCGTACCGTCTGGCAGGCATTATTGATGATGAAGTCGAGCCGGTCGCAACTGTCGAGCAGCTCGCGGCAGAACGCTTCCACGCTCGGGGTATGGCGCAGGTCCAGACCGAAGATCTCGAGCCGGCCGCTCCAATCGCCGAAGTCGGGCTCCGCGGCGTAGCGCGCCGCCGAGTCGCGGGGGAAGCGGGTGGTCACGATGAGGCGGGCGCCGGAGCGCAGCAGCTTGAGCCCGGCCTGGTAGCCGATCTTGACCCGGCCGCCGGTCAGGAGCGCCGTCCGGCCGCGAAGATCGGCCAGCTCGGTGCGCTTGGCATAGTTGAACCCGGCGCAGGCCGGGCAGAGCTGGTCGTAGAAGTGATGGACCAGCGTGTACTTCTCCTTGCAGACATAACAGTGCAGCGGCTCGACCGCCTCCCGAAAATCGGCGTCCCGGTCGACCTCGATCTCGCGCTGCTCGAAACCTGGGGGCGGAAATACATTGGGGCTGGTGTACACCGGGCGGCGCCGGAGCGATCGGATCCCGGTCTGCTCCAACACCCGCTCCTCCCGCCGGACCTTCTCCGCTTTTTCCTTGCGAACGCTGGCCCGGACCAGCCGCCGGCGGGCGAGAGCATCGGGGGCGTAGACCTGTCCGGCGGCCTGCACCAGCCGGCGCTGCTCCTCGGGCGACGCCTGGGCCAGGAGACCGCGATCGTGGACGATCGCTTCCAGAAGCTCCGTCGCGGCGTGCAACCGGGCGAGGAACTCCGCGCCGGCGGGAGTGTCCGCGGGCGCTATGTTGGGTTTGGACATGGGCGGAATCTTATCCCGGTTGCCGGCGTTTCCGGGAGAGAGGGTCAACCGGCTGTCGCGCCTTTCGATAATCAGGGCTCCTATGCTGACGATTCTCCTGCTGGCCGCGCTCCAGGCCCCTCAAGCACCGACATTCACGCCCATCTACCAGAGGAAGATCAATGACACGCTGACGCTGGTGGTCAGTAGTGGGGGTCAGGATATCCGGCAAAACGTCCATCTGGCTCAGCTCAGCATTGGGCTCCTGAATCGGGGTAAACCCTACAAGGCGGCGGGAGGCTTATCCGAATTGGGCTGGCCCGATTACAAGGTCCTCCGCTCGGACGACAGCTCCTTGGTCGTGGCCAGGATGGAGACCTACAACTCGGGGCCTACCGTGAAGTTCTTCCTCAATCCGCAGAACTATGGCGTCATAAAGCACATCGACTATTCGCCCGACGTAGGTCTGGCGGCGGTCAACCACAACGAGGTGGCAGCCGCTCTGGACCTGCCGCTCGAAGTGGTGAAGCAGCTGGAGCAACCGGCGCAGGGGATGACCGCCGACAGTCTACCTCAGCTTCGGGATCACTCCATGCCGCAATCGACCTACGCGGAGTTTGCCCGGGCCCGCCCCGATCGAGTGAAAGACGGATACACCGAGGATGGCACCGCTATCGAGGAGTCCCCCGGACCCTATCAGATCGTAGGCTCACGCATCTGGTTTGGGAAGCGGTTCTACGACGGGGAAGGAAGCACCGGAATCGGAGGGCTGGGATACTTCGACACGGCCACGTCGCGGTACACCTTGCTCCCTGTTCCTCAGATGGCCGATTGGTCGACTTCCGCCATCCTGGTCGATGGCATCGACGTGTGGGCTGCTCTGGTGGGATATCCCGAGGGCGAAGCGTACGGAGGAGGGGTCATTCGTTACGACCTGAGGCGAAGGACCACGCAAAAGTTCCCGGCCGATGACGTCATCTCCCGAATTCTTCGGTTTCGGGATCGCCTATATCTCACGAGCAAGAATGGCGCGTATCAGATCAGGGGTGCGGGACTGATACGCTACCGAGTCGAGCCCAACATCGACAATCGATTCATCCTCGTTACCGACACGATCTCTCCCGCTCCCCGAAAGCGCTGAGGCTCAGCTCACCGCTGCTTGTTCCCCACCGCCCCACCTCCTACCTTCTTCTCACACCACCCGCGATCTCTCTTTCGGAAAACGTGCAGGAGGCGTTTCATGGCTCTCTCTCGTCGCCGCCTCATCCTTGGAGGCACCCTCACGGCCGCAGCCGGCGCGTTGGCGCCGGTCACCACGTTTGCCGAACGATTGCGGTCTCCAGTGCTCCGTTTCCCCGACCTCACCGACTGGCAGTCGGTGCGGGAACAGTTCGATCTGGACCCGGCATACATCCACCTGGGTCTGTTCTTTCTGGCGTCCCACCCCCGCCCGGTACGCGCGGCGATCGAGCAGTTCCGCCGCCGGCTGGACCAAAACCCCTTCCTTACCGTCGAGCGGGGGATGTTCGACGACAAGTACCCCAAGTACTACGAGGCGGTCACCAAAGCGCTGGGGCGTTACACCGGGAGCGACCCCCTGGACTTTGCCCTCACCAGCAACACCACGACGGGGCTTTCGCTGGTCTATCACGGCCTGCCATTCAAGCCGGGAGACGAGATCCTCACCACCGATCAGGACCACTATGTCCACCACGAGGCCATACGGCTCGCGTCGGAGCGAAGCGGGGCTACCTGGCGCAAGATCCCCATCTTCGATTCCTACGAGACCATTTCGGCGGACCAGATTGTGGACCGGATCCGAAGAGGGATCGGCCCCAAGACCCGGGCTGTGGGTATCACCTGGGTCCACTCATCGAGCGGGCTCCGGATGCCGGTCCGCCGGGTGGCGGACGCGATCGCCGACGTGAACCGCGGCCGTGACGCGGGAGACCGGGTCCTGCTGGTGGTGGATGGGGTTCATGGTATAGGCGTGGAAGACCCGAGAATCACCGAGCTCGGGGCCGACGTCTTCGCGGCCGGGCTCCACAAGTGGATCTTTGCCCCCCGAGGCACCGGCTTCGTGTGGGCTCGGCCGGAGGTGTGGTCCACCATGCGGCCGCTGATGGCGAGCTTCCAATATCTCGAGGAGTTCAACGCCTGGGCCGACGCCCGCCCGGTCAACCCTCCGATACGGGCAGCGATGTTCTCACCCGGAGGGTTCCAGGCCTTCGAGCACCATTGGGCCATTCCTCCCGCCATCGAATTTCACGAGGGGATCGGCCCCCAGCGGGTTACCGAGCGGATCCATGCGCTCAATGGTCAGATGCGCGAGGGGTTGAGCAAGATGCCCAACGTGGTGATCTACACGCCCGCCAATCGCGAGCTGGCAGCCGGGCTGGTCTGCTTCGACGTGAAGGGCCTCAAGGCCCAGGAGACCGTCGCGCGGTTGATGCCTAAGAAGATCCTGGCCTCCACCTCTCCATATAAGGTGCCGGTCTCCCGGGTGGCGTGCGGCATCATGAACACGCCGGCCGAGGTGGAAACAACGTTGCGGGCCATCCGCAGTTTGGGCTGAGCGTCAGTAGGTGGCTCCGGCCAGGGCGACTAATCCCAAGAAGGCCAGAGGCGCCAGCCAGCTCCCGAACCGGAGACCGGCATAGCCGGTCCAGTGGGTGCCCTCGCTTTGCCTGAGCTGGTCGACTCCTACCATGAGTGCCACGCGATCCCCCCAGTTGACTGCGGCGCCGGCGGTCATACTGGGAAATCGGAGGGTGGTGAAATTCATGCTTCCCTCCACCAGGACTCCGGGGGACAGATCCAGGCTCCAGCTGGGCCCAAGCCACTGGCGATACCGGAGTACTCCCGCCACGCGGTGCCCGTCATCGTCAGCCGCCAACCGGACTGCCGCTCCCAGAGCAGATTGGGCCCCGATGTTGTGGAGATAGCCCGTCTCCCAGGAGATATAGAGGGGGCCGCTGCTCCCGATCGCCTGGAGCCCCGGCTGCTGGTTGAGTTGGGCACCGGAGGTGAATTCCAGCACCACGAACCCGTCGCACCTTCCGCTGGGATGTCCCCGAAAGCAAACCTGGCCCTCCAATGCTCCCGGGAGTGTAAGGCCGACCAGCGCACAAGCGAGCAACCGCGCATTCCACCTTTCGATGGATACCACAAACAGCCTCCGGTGAGTGGGTTCGAGTCCAAGCTTACCAGGTTCCCTCAAGCCGCGGTCAAGCATCTTCCGGCGCTATCGGACACGTTGACCTCGCGATGGACCAACTGATCCCTCTTCCACCGTCTGTGATAACTGGCCCGAATCCGTAAGTATTCTTCGCCTGGACATTTATCTGATTCACGACGGAATGGTCCAGGAGTTGCTGACCCTCCTGTGCCCGCGGTCACATCACGGGGATGACGGCTGCTCTATGGTTGGTTATTACGGAACAGTTTGCTGCCGCGGGCATAGCAGCCCTGACATAGGATATGGGAAAGGAAGGATAGAATGTCACGAAAGTTCATCGCCCTAGTAGCGGGTGGCTTGGTTTTGACGTTCGCCGCGGCGCCGCTCGGCGTGCTCCACTCGCAGGTGACCGCGCCCGGAACGAATCCGCGGGGCGTGGATACCAGCAAGACCACGACAACGGGTGCAAACCCAACCACGACAGCGACCCCACCGCCGACCACCAATGCGGCCGCGGTGCGGGCCGAAATCAACACCGACTTGCCGTTTCTCCAGACAGCTGCCAGCGCCAACCTGATGGAGATCCAGCTGGGACAGCTGGCCCAGACCAAGGGCAGCAACAACGCGGTCAAACAGTTTGGCAAGCGGATGGTGACCGATCACACGCGGCTGGAGCAGCAGGTGAGCTCGCTGACGTCGCGGAACGGGGTGAGCCTCAACCCGTCCCTCAACTCCGAGGCGCAATCGAACGTCAGCCAACTCCAGAATCTCTCGGGCGATCAGTTCGATAAGGCCTACATGAGCATGATGATCCAGGGCCACCAGAAAGACGTGATCGATTTCCAGAGCCAGAGCCAGTCGGCCAACTCGTCGCAGGTTCGGCAGCTGGCCAGCAACAGCCTGCCCATTCTGCGGCAGCATCTGACGCTGGCTCAGCAGGTGGGCAGTCAGGTCGGCGCCACCACCACCACGAACGTGGTCACGGCCAACAACGCCAACGCCTCGAACGCCAACGCGGCGAACGTCAACACCAAGGCCAGCCGGGAAATCCGGATGGACCGCGACTTCATCACGGTGAACGCGGCCAACAACTACATGGAAGTGTTACTGGGCCGGCTCGCCCTTCAGAAGGCGCAGAACTCCGACGTGAAGGCGTATGCCGAGCGGGTTGTGCGGGACCACAACATGCTGCAGGACGAGTGGCTCAAGGTGGCCCGGCAGAACGGCATTCCGCTCAAGCCCGGCATGGGCAAGAATCACCGTGAGAAGCTGACCCGCCTGGAGAAGCTGTCGGGTAAGGAATTCGACAAGCAGTTCATGAACACGATGATCGATACCCACCAGGACTACGCCAACTCGATGGAGAAGCAGAGCCGTACCGCCCATTCGCCGGAGGTCCGGCAAATCGCGGAGCGCTCGCTGCCAACTCTGCGGGACTCGTTCCACGAGGCCAAGCGAGTGGGCGCCGAAGTGGGTGCCAACAACACCAACGCGAAGCTGCGGAGTGAGTCGTAAAAGGAAGAGCTAAGAGCTAGAAGCTAAGAGTTAAGAGCTAGGAGCTGAGAGTGCAGCATGACTCGCAGCTCCTAGCTTTTTTCTCGTGTTGAAATGTGAGCAATGTGCACGCGTGGGGATAAAAAATTCCCTCTTGCGCGCGTGATCAGTTCTTCCTATGTTGTCGCCTCCAAATCGAAAACTGATCATTTTCGTTTTTGGAGAGACGAGACCAATCGCGCGTCTCGCCCGCGTCGCAGTAGCACGGCGACGTGCCGTGCAAGAGGTTGATCCGCGATTCAGCCGACTTGCAGTGCTCACGCTGGTGAACCGGGTGGTCGCAAACCATTCGGGAATGGAAACCGGAGCTCCAAAGGCCAGACCGCAAACGCTACAGTTTAGGCGGTGGCCAACGGAAGAAGAACTGGAAAGTGAATTTCCAGACTCCGGATGACCAGCGCGAAAGACGGCCCGCGTTCCCTTCACGGGGAAAGGCGGGCCGTCTGCTTTTGTGCTTGTTGGGTACGAGCCGCGGCGGTCTACCTACCGGACCGCCGCTGTTGTCGCGGTCAGCTCAGCAAGTCCATCCGATCCAAATACGCGGCGACGGCAATGAGCGCGGGTAGGCTGGGATTGGCCCTGAACTGGTAGGCGGCCTCCCGCAGGTCGGGATTCACCGGACCACCGGTCTCCTTGCGATGGCGACGGTAAGTGTGTCCCAGGTCCCGAAAGACCCGCTTGAGCGATTGAAGCTCTCGCAACTCACCGGCGGTCTCGGCATCAACGACTCCTGCCACGGGGCCGCTATTGGCGCCGGCGCCTCTCGGGCCTGCGCCCGCCGTCTTTTCAAGGATCAGCCGAGCGTTGAGCACTCGTTCGACCACACGGTCCGATAGACTGTCGGAATATCCGGTCGGGTTCGACTCATGTTCTCGAGGAGGAAGTTTTGACATTGGCTTCCTGGGGTAGGGGAGCCCTCCAGGAACGGGATACGAGGGGAGGGTTAAACCAAAGTTAACCCCTAATTTGCACCTTGGCGAACCAGGTTTCGGCCATTCCTCACGACGGCTGTCCTCGCAAAGGGCTAAGCTAAGGCGGCGTCAGCTCCCGCTGGACGGTCGATCCAGTCCTGTTTGGCAGACCGACCAGCCTCCTAAACCATGTGAGACCACCATGCTGCTCCTGGCCCTGGCTCTTCTGACCGGCCCCATTGATAGCGTGATCGTTCGAGACATCCAGGTGGGCGAGGGTGAGACTCTCAGAACCACGAGTACAGGTAAGGGAGACGCCATCGTGCTGATTCCGGGCATCTTCGGCGGAGCGTTCGGCTATCGCAAAATTACCGGGCCACTGGTGGCGCAAGGGTATCGGACTATCGTGGTCGAGCCGCTCGGCTACGGTTCATCCTCCCACCCCAAAAGTGCCGACTATTCGTTCGGGGCTCAGACCGAACGAGTGGCACGCACACTCGATCAGATGGGGGTCAGGCGGGCGCTGGTCATTGCCCAGTCGAGCGGTGCCGCCATCGCGTTTCGGCTCGCTATTCAGCGCCCGGATCTGGTTCGAGGCCTCCTCTCCATTGACGGTGGCCCTGCGGAGAGTGCGGCCACACCAGGCATGAAGAAGGCTTTCAAGTTCGGCGGTGGACTGGTCAAGTTCGCCATGGATCAGTCGAAGCTCCGCCACGATGTCCGGCGCGAAATCATCAAGAACTCCGGCGATACCAGTTGGGTCAGCGACGCAGTCATCCGGGGATATACCGCCGGCCAGACCACCGACATGGGTGGCTCAATCGATGCCTTTCACCGCATGTCGAAAGCCAAAGAGAACGACTCACTGGCCGACCGGCTGCATCAGTGCGCGGCCCCGGTCCTGCTCTTGGTGGGGACAGTGGCCCATCCGGCGGAGGTCACCGAGGACCAACGCGAGCTGCTGAAGAGCAAGCTTCCCCGGTTCACGACCGAGAGCGTGCGTGGGGCGGGGCAGTACATCCAGGAAGAACAGCCCACTGCGGTGGTGTCGGCGGTGGACCGGCTGAATCTCGCTGCGAAGTAGGAGCGGGCCGCTTGTAAATTCAGGCCCGGCAGCTATATTGGTACACAGCGAACACAGGGGCTGGCCTTGGCGCCGGTCCCTTTTTTCTTGGCCTGCTGATTCTGGCGCACACAGCGCCGCGGCGGCCGAGCCGGCGTGGAGGTAGGATCCACGCAAACCGTAGTCGGTCGTGCGGCCTGTCCCCACTCCGATTACAACAAGTTCAAGGAGTTGGAAATGGCACGCACCACCGGACGGGTCAAGTGGTTCAATGACGCGAAGGGGTTTGGCTTCATTACCCCGGAGGATGGTCAGAAGGACTGCTTCGTCCACCATTCCGCGATCCAGGCGCAGGGCTTCAAGAGCCTGGCCGAGGGAGACCGCGTGGAGTTCGATGTCGTTCAGGGCCAGAAGGGCCCCGCGGCAGAGAACGTCGTGAAGCTGTAATCAGCTGTCACGAATCCAGCAAAAAGGCCGGGTCACCGCAGGGTGACCCGGCCTTTGCTTTGCACCACTTCTTGGCTCACTGACCTCGGCAGCTGGGCTGCAATCTCGAAGGATCTGAGCCGGGCCCGATGGTCGAAGATTTGGCCGGTGACCATCAGCTCGTCGGCTCCGGTTCTCGCCGCGAACGATTCGAGCCGCTCTCGAACCAGGTCGGGCCCGCCCACCACACTCATCCCCAAGGTCTCCTGCAGCATCTGCTGCTCGTGGGGGGGTAGCGTGCTTACCAGATCCGGTCGTGGTGGCGGGAGCCTTCCCGGAAGGCCGCGGCGGAGATTGACGAACGCCTGCTGCAGCGAGGTAAAGAGAACGGCGGCCTCGGCATCGCTGTCCGCCGCTATCACGTTCACACCCAGCATCAGATGGGATCGCTCCAGTCGCTCGGACGGCTGGAACTCGGACCGGTAGATCTCGATAGCCTGGCTCATCATCGCCGGCGCGAAGTGGGACGCGAACGCGAACGGCAACCCCATTGCTGCGGCGAGCTGGGCTCCGAAGAGACTCGACCCCAGGATCCAGACGGATACTTCCTGTCCTTCTCCGGGCACCGCCTGCACCAGCTGCCCAGGTCGAGCCGGCTGGAAGTATTCCATCAGCTCGGCCACATCATCAGGAAAGGTGAGTGCCGCCGCCGGGCTGCGCCGGAGCGCGCGCACCGTCGCCTGATCGGTTCCCGGCGCGCGGCCCAGGCCGAGGTCGATGCGGCCGGGAAAGAGCGCAGCCAACGTCCCAAACTGCTCGGCGATCACGAGGGGGGAGTGGTTCGGCAGCATGATCCCGCCCGCGCCGACCCGGATGGCTGAGGTTCCCCCAGCCACGTGTGCGATCACCAGTGATGTGGCTGCGCTGGCAATCCCAGGCATACTGTGGTGCTCCGCCAGCCAGTAACGGTGGTATCCCCATCTTTCGGCGTGCTGCGCCAGATCGAGGGTGTTTCGGAGCGCCCGACCGGCATCGCTGCCTTCCGGGATCGGCGCCAGATCGAGAACCGAAAGAGGAACCATATTCAGAAGTAACAACCCGGAGGGGCGATCAGTTTCCGACCCCCGATTCAGCTCTTTCCCGGCTCTGCTCTACCGTGATGAAGGTTACCGTGTCCCAGGCGTTGTGAATCCCGATAAACAAAAGGAGCAGTGCGGCGGCGGCGATGACGAACAGGGATGAAGGAGGGTGGGCGTGGAGCGTCAACGCCGCGACAACGAGACTGGCGTAGGACAGGACCGGAAGGAAGGCATGAAAAATCCAATCCTCCAGCACCGGCTTAGCCCTTCTGGCGCCGGGCGCGCCGGATCACGATTATCGCATAGAGAAACCCAGCGGCCCCGGCCAACCCAATCGCAATGCCGGCGCTCGTCAGACGGTCCCAGGGGGAGCTCAGGATCGCGGCGATCAGCAGTACGGCGCAAAAGTGCACGACCGTGGGCGTGCCAAAGGCACCAATCTCGTGCCTCGTGCTCCTGCTGGATTCGGCAATGAGAGCAATCACCACGAATTGGAGCCCGGTGAGCGCGGCGGCGGACGACCCCACGATGACGTAGAAGCTCTCCCACGGCTCCAATGCGGCCGGAATCGATTCCTGCAATCTGGATGTCCTCAGGCAAGAGAAATTTGCAACGGCTGCCTGGCACCATAGGTAAACCAACGCCAGAGCCACTCCAGCGGTCCCCAGCGGTGACGGGCCAACCAGAGCCGGCTCAGTGCCACCTCGAGACTGGTCCCCGGCCGCTCGAGATTTTGATGCACGTGAACCAGGATCATCCCCAGCAGCGCGAATCCTCGCAGGATATCGAAACTGCGGATCCGCTCGGTGCGGTGGGGCGTGAGCGGCTCAGATCGAACAGCTGGGGAAACGGAGGACAGGGTGCCTTATCCCGGGTCGGGCACGATGATAATGCCTCCGAAACCGACTCCTGGCCATGCCGCCGCCGTATCGAGGCGGAGACTCTTGAGCGGCGGGCGCTCACCGGTAACTTCCTGATCCCGACATGAAAACGAGTGGATGGTGACGCCTTCCAAAGCCGCTGCGGACCCTCTCGACCAACTGGTTCAGCTGTCGCACCTCGTGGGCCGCGATCCTCGGCTGGTGCAGCCCGGGGGTGGGAATACTTCGATCAAGGAAGGCGACACCCTCATGGTGAAGGGAAGCGGTACCGACCTCCGCACCATCGGGCGCAACGGCTTTACCCGGCTCTCCCTCAGCCGCCTGGCCGAGCTGCGGCAGGTGGAGTTCATGAGCGACGCCGAGATGATGCGCTTCATGGCCGGCTGCATGGTAGGTGACGGACCGGCTCCCAGCGTCGAGACTCCGCTTCACGCGCTGTTGCCCCATCGGGTGATCGTGCACACCCACGACGTACCGACGATGAGTCTCACCAATATCCGGAGGTCGGAGGCCGAGCGGCTGGTGCAGCAGCTGTTTGAGAGGCGGGTGACGTACCTGCCCTATGTCCGTCCCGGTTTTCCACTGGCCCGGGCTGTCGCAGGAATGGATCGAGCGCAGGACGGGATCGGAATCGCGCTGGCGCATCACGGACTGGTGGTGTGGGGCGAGAATGTGGAGCAGTGCCAACAGCGGCTGGTCGAGATAACTGGTCGGATGGACGAATATCTGTTGAGCCGACGGAGCCAGCGAGCACCCGGCCGTCCCACCGCCCAAGCTGCCAGCAATCTCTCCCGTCGCAACAATCTGGCGGAGCTGATCCTCCCGGTGGTTCGGGGAGCCCTGGGCCGGCCTCACCGGGTGATTCTTCACTTCGATGGGGGTCAAGAGCTGCTCGATAGTCTGGCGGTCGACTCGATGCCGGAGCTGGCGCGGAGAGGAATGGCCACTCCCGAGCACCTGCTCCGAGCCGGCCGGCTTCCGATCTGGCTCGATCTCGATCTCGGCGCACCGGCAGACGAGCTGGCTCAACAGATCCGGAAACAGCTGGAAGGGGCCCATGCCGAGTACCAGGAATACCATCGACGCAATGCCGGTGCCGAGGAGCGCCCGCTGGATGACTGGGCCAAGGTGGTGCTGATTCCCGGATTCGGGGTAATCACCGCGTTCCATGACAAGCGCAATGCGGTGACCGCGAATCTCTGCTACCGTGCGGTGCTCGAGACGATCACCAATGCGGAAGCGATCGATCGCTTCGAGTTCATCCCGGAACCGGACGTGTTCGAGTTCGAGCATTGGCCCCTCGAACGCAGGAAGATCGAGGAGCAGACTCAACTGGAGCAGCTGACCCGGCCGTTAGCCCGGCAGGTGGCTGTGATCATCGGGGGTGGAAGCGGCATCGGCAAGGCGGCGGTGCGCCGGTTTGCGGAAGCGGGAGCGCACGTCCTGGTGGCTGACCTCGACGGAGCCGTGGCTGAGAGCGTAGCTGCGGAGGTCGTGCCGGACTTCCCCGGCCGCGTCGCCTCGGCCGCGGTCGATGTGCGGGACGATGCCAGTCTCGATGCTCTCTTCCACAAGGCGGTTCTCGAGTTCGGTGGCATCGATTGCCTCTTCTACACCGCCGGGCTCGCACCCAGATTCGCGCCGGTCACGGAGATCCGGCGGGAGGACTTGCAGCAGCAGCTCGAGGTGCATTACCTGGGAGCGGTGGCTGCTATAGGAAGGGCGGCGGCAGTCATGCGGCGGCAGGGAACCGGCGGATCGATCGTGGCCTCCGTGTCGAAGGCTGCGCTGGTTCCTGGGGCAGACGCCATTGCCTACGGCGGGAGCAAGGCGGCGCTGCTTCAGGCACTGCGAGTGGCCGCCGTGGAGCTCGGCTCCGACGGCATCCGGGTCAACGCCATCAACGCCGACCAGATCGAGACGCCGCTCTTCATGCAATTCGTGCGGGAGCGCGCGGCCAATCGCGGGGTGTCGTTCGAGCAGCAGCTGGAGCTGTACCGCAGCCGGAACCTGATGGGTGCGACGCTCATTCCACCCGAGGCCGTCGCCGACCTGGCTGTGCTGCTCGCCGGCGATCGCTTCCGGTTTACTACGGGGGATATTCTCACGATCGACGGGGGACTCCCCGAAGGATTCCCCCGCTAGGGCAATAATTCGCATTACCTTACTTCGAGCTCTCTATTGCCCATTCATGAACCATCACCTGCGGCGCGAAGCTGCGCCACCGGTCGTCATCTGAGATCGCAACCATCGCTCGTCTAACATCGCCGCCGTTCTTCTCCCGCATCCTTGCTCGCGGCTCTGGCCCGGAGGAGATCCTCACCGGGCCCCTCCAAGGGGACCTGCTGGGTGCCGAGCATCTGGCCGAACGGGCTCGGTCCCTCGCGGCCGGGCAGCGAATCGTGCGGAAAAAAAAGCGCCGTCCGCCTCCCCGGTTGCTGCAACGGCTCGACGAGACCCGGCGCATTCTGGATGACGCTCACGGGCGGCTGGCCCGGGCCGCGGATCGGGAAGTGAATGTGGGTCCGGCCGGCGAGTGGCTGCTCGACAATCTCCATGTGGTGCAGGAGCACATTCAGGAGGTGCGGGACAGCCTGCCGCGAGGCTATTACCGCGAGCTGCCCGAGCTCGCCGCGGGGCCGCTCGCCGGATATCCCCGAATCTACGAAATCGCGATCACCCTCATCTCGCACACTGAAGCACGGATCGAGGCGGACAATCTCGACCTGTTTGTGAGCGCGTTCCAGCAGGTTGCGCCGCTCTCGATTGGTGAGCTCTGGGCCATACCGGCGATGCTGCGGCTGGGGTTGATCGAGAGTGTCCGCAGGATGACGCTGCGCACGCTGCGCCGGCTCCAGGAGTTGGACCTGGCGGACGAGTGGTCCTCACGGCTCACCACTGCGGGACTGGAAAACCCCGCCGCCCTTGCGGCCGCGCTCCAGAGCTTCATCACCCGGCACCCGGCGCTCACCCCGACCTTCGTGTCCCGATTCCTCTATCAGCTCCGCAGCGCCGCCGAGTCGGTTCCCACGCTGGTCTGGCTGGAAGGCTGGATGGCTGATCAGGGCACCAGTCTCGAGGATGCTTCGGCGCGAGCCACCGAGTGGGTGGCGCTGACGCAGATCATGATGGCCAACGGCATCACCAGTCTTCGTGGCATCGCCCGGATGGACTGGGAGTCGTTCGTCGAGCGTGAGAGCGTGATGGACGCGGCCCTGCGCACCGATCCCGCAGGGATGTATCCCCGAATGACGTTCGAGACCCGCGACCAATACCGCCACGTGGTGGAGCGGATTGCCAAGCGGACCCGGCGCGACGAAGCAGCAGTGGCGCGCGCCGCGATCAGCCTGGCCCGGGCTGGATCCGGGGATGGTGCCACCGACCATCAGCGCCGCACTCACGTGGGCTATTACCTCGTCGATGACGGACTGGCCGAGCTGGAGCGGATCAACGGGTATAAACCCCCGTTGGGTCTGGCGCTGTACCGGTTGGCGTTGCGTCACCCGAATGTGGTGTTTGTCGGCGGCATTGTGGCCGGCACGGTCGCTGCGCTGGCTGCGGTCTTGTGGCTCGGCGGCCCCGTGGGCCGGACGGCCTGGCCGCTGGTGCTCCTGTTCGCGCTGATCCCGGCGAACGACATCGCGGTGAATGCCATCAACCAGTTGGTGACGGCATTTCTCCCACCGCATGTCGTCCCCAAGCTTGATCTGGGCCGCCACGGCGGAGTTCCCGAAGAGTTCCAGACCGTGGTCGTGGTGCCCACGTTGTTCGGAAGCGTCGAGGCCGTGGAGGAGGCGCTCGAGCATCTCGAAGTGCAGTACCTCGCCAATCGCGAGGCGCACCTCTCCTTTGCCATCCTCAGCGATTTCACCGACGCGGCCAGCCAGACCCGGGAGGACGACGGGCCCATCCTCGCTGCCGCAGTGTCGGGGGTGGAGGGTCTCAACGCCAAGCATGCCGCCGAGGGTGAGCAGCTGTTCTATCTGTTCCATCGCTCCCGCCAGTGGAACCCGCAGCAGGGGGTGTGGATGGGGTGGGAGCGGAAGCGCGGCAAGCTGGCCGAGTTCAACCGCGTGCTCCGGGGCGCCGGCACCGAGCCATTCTCGACGATCGTGGGTGACGTCACGCGGCTTCGGGGCACCCGCTACGTCATTACGCTGGACTCCGACACGGTGCTCCCGCCCGATGCTGCCGGCCTCCTGATCGGAGCCCTCGCGCACCCGCTCAACCGCGCGGTGTTCGATCGCGGCCTCGGCTGTGTGGTCGGGGGCTACGGCATCCTTCAGCCGCGAGTCGGGATCACTTTACCCAGCGCCAATCGCTCGCCCTTTGCCGCGGTGCAGTCGGGCCATCCCGGCGTGGACCCTTACACCACGGCGGTCTCGGATGTTTACCAGGATCTCTATGGTCAAGGGAGCTTCACCGGGAAGGGGATCTACGACGTCGAGGCCTTCGAGGAATCGACCCGGGGCCGTTTCCCAGAGAACACGCTCCTTTCTCACGATCTGATCGAAGGCAACTACGCTCGCGCGGGACTGGTCACGGACATCGTGGTCTATGACGACTATCCCACTCGCTATCTCACCTTCACCCAGCGCAAGCACCGCTGGATCCGGGGCGACTGGCAGCTGCTTCAGTGGCTGACTCCCACGGTGCCCGGACCCGACGGGCCCGAGCCCAACCGTCTGTCGCTGCTGTCGCGCTGGAAGATCCTGGACAACTTGAGACGAAGCGTGGTGGAGCTGGCGCAGCTCGCGTTTCTCATCGCCGGATTCACTCTGCTGCCCGGCTCGCCTCTTCGCTGGACCCTGATGGGTCTCGGCGCCATCGCAGCGCCGTACATCCTGTCGGTCCTGCTGGCCGTCATCCGGCCGCCGCGAGACAAGTCGTGGCTGGCATACTACGCCGCGGTAGGTCAGGACGCCGCAGTCAGCGTCCAGCAGATGGTTCTGGCCATCACCTTCCTGCCGCACCAGGCCTGGGTGTCGGCTGACGCCATTCTGCGGACGCTGTGGCGTCTGTTTGTCAGCCGGAAGAACCTGCTCCAGTGGCGGACTGCCTCGCAAACCGAACGCACGGTATCGGGTGGCGCCGGGCCAGCCTGGCGCACCATGTGGCCCGCGGTGGTCATCCCGTTAGTAGTGCTCGCTCTCAGTGTGCGCGCGGCGCTGTATTCCGTCGACGGAGAGGACCGCATGTGGGCACTGATCGGTGCGGCCCTCCCGCTTCTGCTCCTCTGGGTTGGCTCGCCCTGGATGGCTCACCACATCAGCACGCCGGTGGTGCGCCGGGAGCGGCGTCTCCCCGCCGCCAGCCGGGCCGCGGCGATGCGCTATGCCCTGCTGCACTGGCGCTTCTTCGAGCGCTTCGTGAACGAGGAGACCCATTGGTTGGCGCCCGACAACTTTCAGGAGGACCCCGACCCGGTGGTGGCGATGCGAACGTCGCCCACCAACATCGGCCTTCAGCTGCTCGCGACGGTGAGCGCGCACGACCTGGGCTTCATCACCACCGAAGAAATGGTTCAGCGGCTGGAACGTGCTTTTCGCTCGCTCGAGGAGATGCGGCGGCTCCGGGGTCATTTCTACAACTGGTACGATCTTCACGACCTCAAGATCCTGGAGCCGGCGTATGTGTCCACCGTGGACAGTGGCAACCTCGCGGGGCACCTCATTGCCCTGAGGCACGCCTGCCTGGGAATTCCGGATGAGCCGGTGTTCGATGCGCGGGTATGGCGCGCGCTGGCGACCGGGACGCAGCTGGCCCAGCAACGGCTCCGCGATCTCGCCGGCTCCCGTCTTGCCGTCAGTCTGGGAGCGATCGGGTCGCTGGCGAAGGCGGAGGAGCAGCTTCGGACGGTGACGGCCGCCCTCGCGGGGGCCGACGCGGCCGCTCCTCTGGTCACGCTCGGTACGGTCACCCGAGGATTGGAGCAGGCCAAGGCCGCGCTCGGCAGCTTTCCCACCATTGGCGCCGAAGATTCGGCCACCGCGTGGATAGAGTGGAGTCTGGCGTATGCTGGGCGGCACACTCAGCGGCTCGCCGGTCTCGAGCTCCCACTCGTTCTCGGTCGCGAGGCCCGGCCCGTCTCACGTTCCGAGAGCTGGCGTCGTGCAGCCGAGCGCTCTCCCGTGGCCGCTGAGCTGATTACCCGGCTCACCACCCTGGCCCAGCGGGCGTACGACTACGCCCGCGAGATGGACTTCCGATTCTTGTATGACGAGAGCCGGAGCCTGTTCTCCATCGGCTATCAGGCAGGCTCACCTTCGCTCGATGGCTCCTACTACGATCTGCTCGCGTCTGAAGCGCGGCTGGCCAGCTTTTTGGCGGTCGCCAAAAACGATGTGCCGGTGGATCACTGGTTTCGCCTGGGTCGGACGCTGACTCGCGCCGGTGGGGAGGCGGCACTGGTGTCCTGGAGCGGCAGCATGTTCGAGTACCTGATGCCGAGTCTGGTGATGCAGTCGTTCCCCTCCACCGTGCTCGATCAGACCTATCATGGTGCCGTGCAGCGGCAGATTGCCTACGGCAAGGAGCGGAACGTGCCGTGGGGCGTGAGCGAGAGCGCCTTCAACCTGCGCGACCGGTATCACACTTACCAATACCGGGCCTTTGGCGTCCCCGATCTGGCGCTCAAACGTGGCCTGGGGCGCGATCTGGTGGTCGCCCCCTACGCTTCCGCGCTGGCCTCCATGGTCATGGCGCAACGCGCCATCGGCAATCTCATGGTGCTGGAGCGGAAGGGCGCGCTCGGTCCGTACGGCTTCCGGGACGCGCTCGACTACACCCGTCCCTCGCCGGGAGAAGATTACGGGCTGGTGCGGACCTACATGGCTCATCATGTGGGGATGAGTCTCGTGGCGCTCACCAACGCGCTGACCGCTGACATCTGGCCTCGCCGATTCCATTCCGATCCCATGGTCCGGGCTGTTGAGCTGTTGTTGCACGAACGGGTGCCTCGCCGGCTCGAGTTCCAGGAGCCTCAGACAACCCGGGCGGACGAGGCTCTTCCCGACCCCGAGCTGGAACGGCCGGTCGTCCGCGAGGTCGACACGCCGGATACGCCCTCTCCCCACGTCGCTCTGCTGGGCCACCTGCCATATACCATCATGGTGAGCCACTGCGGGGCGGGATACAGCCGGTACGAGGACCTGGCGGTCACCCGCTGGCGGGCCGACGCCACTCGCGACAACACCGGCCAGTTCTGTTACCTGCGCGATCTCTCCACCCAGCGGGTGTGGTCCGCCGGCCATCAGCCGGTCTGCGCGCCGGCGGACTGGTATCATGCCTTTCTGGCGACCGATCGCGTCACCCTGCGGCGATCCGACGGAGACATCGAAACCCGGACGGAGATCGTTCCCGTCCCGGCCGACGCGGCCGAGGTCCGGCGGATCACGGTGACCAACAACGGGGCTACGTTGCGTGAGGTGGAGCTCACCAGCTATGGCGAAATCGTCCTGACTTCGCCCGATGCCGACCGAAGTCATCCGGCGTTCGGCAACTTGTTCGTGGAGACCGAGTACCACGAATGGTGCACCGCCATCACCGCGACTCGGCGGCCGCGCTCGTCGCAGGAGCGGTCGCTCTGGTGTGTGCACGTGGTGGATACCGGCCGGGAGCGCGTTGGACCGGTCTCCTGTGAGACCGACCGGGCTCGCTTTCTGGGCCGGGGACGAACGACCCGTGATCCCATCGCACTGGAAAGCGAGGGAATGCTGTCGGGAACTACCGGCGCCGTGCTCGATCCGATCTTTGCGCTCCGGACCCGGATTCGCCTGGAGCCGCGGCAGTCCGCCTCGGTGGCCTTCACCACTTTGGTGGCCACCAGCCAGGAGCGCGCCTTCGAGCTGGCGGGCCGTTACCACGATGCCTACTCCGCGCAGCGAGCCCTCGACCTGGCCTGGACCTCGGCCCAGGTGGATCTCCGGGAGCTGAACATCTCACCGATGGAAGCCGGTGTCTTTCAAGAGCTCGCCGGCCATCTCTTCTACGCCAATCGGTGGCTCCGCGCACCCCAGGAGGAGCTGAATCGAAACCGCGGCTCCCAGCCGTTACTCTGGTCGGTGGGCGTCTCGGGCGACTGGCCCATCCTGCTAGCTACGATCGATACTCCCGAAGGACTGCCAACCCTACGCCAGCTGCTCATGGCCCACCATTACTGGCGCCGTCGTGGCATGATGGTCGATCTCGTGGTGCTCAACACCAAGCCACCGAGCTACCAGCAGGAGCTGGACGAGAAGATCATGGCTGCAATCCATGCCTCGCCCGATGCGGGCATGGTGGACCGGCCAGGTGGGGTGTTCGCCCGACGCCGGGAGCTGCTTGCCCCCGAAGTGCTGCGGATGCTTCGGTGCACCGCCCGGGTGCAGGTCCCCTGCGACGGCCGCTCGCTGGGACGTCTGATCGAAGGGATCGCGGTGAAAGAGCAGGTCGTAACCGAAGATCTCGAGTCGCTGCCGCCACCGCCGCGATCGTCCGGCCGCTATCAGGCGCCCGGCCTGCTCACCCTGTTGCGGGTTCGGGCCATCGAGTCGGCCCGTTCACTGCTGGGCTCCGCCGGCGATGGGCTCTCAACCAAGCATGAACCCGTGACGACACGACCCCAGCCTTCTCTGACCGACGGGCGACCTGCCGAGTCCGGAAATGGCCTGGGCCACATCACCCCCGAAGGCGACTATGAGATCCGGGTCCGAGCCGGGCATCTGACTCCGGCTCCGTGGGCCAATGTGATCGCGAATCCGCAGGGGGGATTTCTGGTCACCGAACGGGGAGCCGGTTTCACCTGGGCCCTGAGCAGCTACTTCTTCCGGCTCACGCCCTGGACCAACGATCCGGTGAGCGATCCAGTCGGTGAGGCGCTCTATCTGCAGGATGAGGGCTCGGGTGAGGTGTGGACCGCCACGCCGGGGCCCGTGGGTAGCTCAGGGGAATACATCGTCAGACATGCGCCGGGAAGTACCAGCTTCGAGCATCAGCATGGCGCCATATCCACCCGGCTGACGCAGGGGATGGCGGAGGACGCCGCGGTCAAGCTCTCGCTGCTGCAGGTGATGAATCGGGATACGCAACCCCGCCGACTGGCGGTCACCGTTTTTACGGAGTGGTGTCTCGGGTCCCAGAGAGAACACACTCAACACCAGGTGCTGACCTCGTTCGACGAGGGCCGGGAAGCGATCCTGGCCCGCAACTTCTTCGACACCGACTTTTCCGGACAGGTGGCCTTCTGCGCCCTGAGTGAGCCGATCGTACATCACACCGCCGATCGGCGCGAGTTTCTCGGCCGGAACGGTATCGCCTCGAGTCCGGCCGGACTTTATGCTCCGCTGTCGGGAGCTGTCGGCGCGGGACTCGATCCCTGCGCGGTGCTTCGGACCGTGCTCGAGTTGCAGCCGGGTGAGTCCCAAGAGCTCGTCGTGGTGCTGGGCGCTGCGATGGGCGACGAAGCGGCGCGCGAGGCCCTCGATCGATATCGTGACGTCCGAACCGCCAAGGCCGCGCTGGAGCGATCCCGCGGCCGATGGATGGAGCGTCTGTCGGCGGTGTTGGTGCGGACACCGGAGCCATCGTTCGACGTGATGATCAACCGATGGGCCCTGTATCAGGCGCTCTCTTGCCGGATCTGGGCCCGCTCCGGCCTGTATCAGAGTAGTGGTGCCTACGGCTTCCGGGATCAGCTTCAGGACGTGATGGCGCTGGTGTACACCGAGCCCACGCTCACCCGGGAGCACATTCTCCGGGCCGCGGGGCGGCAGTTCGTCGAGGGCGACGTGCAGCATTGGTGGCACCCGCAGAGTGGCCGGGGAGTCCGGACCCGGTTTTCCGACGACCTCGTGTGGCTCCCCTACGTGGTCGACCAGTATGTCCGGGTCACCGGCGACATGTCGGTGCTCGAGGAGGTTGTGGCTTTTCTCTCCATGCGGCAGCTGGGAGCGGACGAGCACGAGATCTACGATCGGCCCGAGGTCTCCAATCAGCTCGGATCTGTTTACGAGCACTGCATCCGGGCGCTCCGGCATGCCTGCACCAGCGGGACGCACGGGCTCCCACTGATCGGCGGAGGTGACTGGAACGACGGAATGAATCGGGTCGGAATCGAGGGCCGGGGAGAGAGCGTGTGGCTCGCCTGGTTCCTGATCACGACACTCCGAGGTTTCGCCGAACATGCCGAACGGCGGGGAGATGGAGGGACTGCTTCGGAGCTCCGAGCAAAGGCGGCCGCATACGCCGACTCGGTGGAGCGACACGGCTGGGATGGCGAATGGTACCGGAGGGCCTACTATGATGACGGGACCCCGCTGGGATCGGTGACCAGTGAGGAGTGCCAGATCGATTCGATCGCTCAAAGCTGGAGCGTGATCTCGGACACTGGGAGCACCGATCGGCGGTCCCGGGCGATGCAGTCGCTGGAACAGCGGCTCGTGTGGGACGAGACGCGCATCCTTCCGCTTCTGACCCCCCCATTCGACAAGACACCCCAGGACCCGGGCTACATCAAGGGATATCTCCCCGGCGTGCGGGAAAACGGAGCCCAGTACACCCATGCTGCCCTCTGGGCAGTGCTCGCGACCGCACTCCAGGGCAACGGGAAACGCGCCTTCGAGCTGTTCCAGATGATCAACCCGCTGACCCGCACCCGCACGGCGGATGAGGTCGGGATCTACCAGGTGGAGCCGTATGTTGTGGCGGCCGACATCTATACCGCCGTGGGACACATTGGACGCGGGGGATGGACCTGGTACACCGGCTCGGCCAGCTGGATGTACCGGATCGGTCTGGAGTCCATTCTCGGCTTCACCAAGCGGGGTGGGGAGTTGAGTCTAAAGCCGCGGGTGCCCGCAGAATGGCCCGAGTTCACCATCGAGTATCGCTACGGCGGCAGCATCTACGACATCCGGGTCGAGCGTCCCTGCGAAGCGGGCAAGGGAGACCAGGAGATCCTACTCGATGGTCAACTCCTCAAGACCGGATCCATTCCGTTGGTGGATGACGGAAAGCGTCATGAAGTCTTAGTGCGACCAGTCAGCCCGTGAGGATTGTCCCGAGCCCTGTGAGCGGAGGGCTACTGCGGACGAGCTACCAGGATCCCGGTTGATCGTCGAATGGCCGCGACGTACTCGGGCAGCGTTGTCCGGGTGATCTCCACCACACCACCCGAGAGCGGTGCGTGCAGCACCCTCAGCGTTGCCTCGTTATCACGATAGGCAAATGCCGCGTGGGTGACGTCCAATCCTGGGATCTCGGTTGCGAACGCGAGCACGTCGCCCGACTCGATTCGGCCCACCACCTCGGGAATGCGCTTGGTAGGAATCACCCGCCGGGGTTGTTGGTCCAGCCGCCGCTCGATCTCGGCGATTTCTTCGAACACGGTCTCGTCACTTAGCGCCGGATACTTGTCGCGATGCTGAGTCATGAACCGGAGCGGGCGGGTGTCTTCGACCCCGCCCAGCTCAGCCCCCAGATCCTTCACCAGGCCTCGCCGGGCGCCATCGCTGATCCACTCGCTGAAGTAATGAAGCCGGGAGCCATAGTCGCTCCGTTTCGCGTCCCGGTACCGCATTCGCTGGATTTCCCGGCCAAAGTCATCCCAGCTCGGCTGCCCGCCGGCCGCCGCCAAACGCGCGACCGCAAGACAACTCTCGACCAGGGTGACGCAGTCGAAGCGGGTGAGCGAGAGGGTCAGCGGCTCATGCGAGGGGCTTCCGCCAGACTTGAGATAAGCGTCCAGCGTACCTGGGACATAGGGAGTCCCGCGGGCCAGCTCGCCGGCTTTGACAGCCGTGTGGCCGAGCGCAGTACGCGGGCCCATTGGGGTGTCGGACCGAAGAGAGGTGGTCCAATCCCTGAGACGCCTCTGGTCGGGATTACCGACCCCTCCCAGAGCTGCCGCGATCTGGTCCTTCCCGCAGGCGATCAGCGGCCCGGGGAGCGACAGCGCGGCGTACCCGAGCGCGAAGCTCCTGAGCAGTTCCCTGCGGGAGCAGTGCCCGTCACGGGGAGGTGTGGGATTCAAGGGATCCTTCGCTCCGCCCAGGATGAGGCCTGTCGTTACCGATCGACCGTCGCCATCATCTGCTCGTTGTATCTCGGTCCTGCCACCTTTTCCGGCGGGAGCGCCCCGTCAAGCTGCGCCATCTCCTCCGGACTCAGCCTTACCTCGATGGCCGCGACGTTTTCCTCCAGATACTTCCGACGCTTGGTCCCCGGAATCGGCACCAGGTCCTCCCCCTTGTGGAGGAGCCACGCCAGGGCAATCTGACCCGGCGTTGCGTCCTTGCGACGAGCCAGCTCCTGCACCGCCGTGGCGGCTTTCATGTTGGCATCGTAGTTGGAACCCTGATAGCGGGGATCGCCTCGGCGATAGTCGTCCGGCGGATACTCCTCCGCCCGTTTGGCGGTACCGGTCAAGAAGCCGCGGCCGAGAGGACTGAAGGGCACCAGCCCGATCCCCAGCTGGCGGAGCAGCGGGATGATGCGCGGCTCGAGGTTCCGCTCCCAGAGGGAATACTCGCTCTGGAGCGCCGCGATCGGATGGACCGCATGGGCTCGGCGTATGGTCGTCTCACCCGCCTCCGAGAGGCCCAGATACCGTACCTTCCCCTGGCTGACCAGATCGGCCATGGCGCCGACCACATCCTCGATCGGAACCGCGGGATCGACCCGGTGCTGGTACAACAGCTCGATGTGATCGGTTCCGAGGCGGCGAAGCGATCCTTCGACCACCTCGCGGATGTGTTCCGGCCGGCTGTCGAGGCCGACGATCTTCCCTCCTTCGATTTTAAAGCCGAACTTGGTGGCGATAATCGCCTGCTGTCGCCGGCCCTGGAGGGCGCGGCCGAGCAGCTCCTCGTTGGTGAAGGGGCCATACACTTCGGCGGTATCGAAGAGGTTCACGCCCAGATCGAGCGCGCGGTGGATGGTGGCGATGGACTCGCGCTCGTCGCGCTCCTCGGGCGAGCCGTACGATTGGCTCATTCCCATGCAGCCCAGGCCGAGGGCGGAGACGGTGAGCCCTTCCGGGCCCAGCTTTCGTTGTGGCAACACTGTACTGTTCCTCATGCTGAGAGACTCGTGACCATTCTCATGCAAGCTAACCGATGTGGGGTTTCATGCTCGCTCTTGCGCTCGCGATCGGTTTCGTAGCCGGGCTCCGCTCCCTGACAGCGCCGGCGGCGGTGAGCTGGGCCGCGGCTTTGGGGTGGATCGATCTTGCCGGCACGCGCCTGCACTGGATGGGCTCGCGGGTGGCGGTCGCCGTCTTCAGCTTTCTTGCGCTGCTGGAGCTGGTGGCCGACAAGCTGCCGCGAACTCCCAATCGGACCACGCCGGGCCCACTTCTCTCGCGTATGGTTCTGGGAGGGCTTGCTGGGGCGGCGTTGGCCATCGCCGGTCATCAGTTCCCAGCTCTGGGCGCTGTGCTGGGGGGAGTAGGAGCGGTAATCGGCGCGTTTGCCGGATATCAGGCCCGATATCACCTGGTCAACCGGCTTAAGCTCAAGGACGTGACTGTGGCGGTCGCCGAGGACCTGATCACGATCGTGCTGGCGTACCTGATTGTGCGGTCATCCTGAGCCGTTGGCTCCGTTCGGGTAACCTACGCGAAAGATTGCTTAACTTGTCACTCCGCCGGCTGGTCGTTGTCCTCGTTGTCCTTTTCTTCGCGGCGCTCTTCTTCGTCCCGCCGCTGCTCGGGATCCTGGTCGACTGGTGGTGGTTCCAGGAGATCGGCTATCAGATCGTCTTCACCAGGGAGCTGGTCACCCGGGTCCTTCTCTTCCTTATAGTAGGCGGGCTGGTCGCCGGGGCGCTCTACCTCAATCTGTGGATCGCCCAGCGTGGGCTAGTCCCCTATCCCGTCGTGCTCCGATTTGCGCAAGGTCCCCGCAGGGTGGACATCACCAATCCCCTCCGACGACTCAGTCTCCCCGTCTCGCTCATTCTCGGTGCGCTCGCGGGACTCGGTGCCACATCCGCGTGGAATCTGGTGTTGCAGTTTCTCTATCGAACGCCCTTCGGAATCAAGGATCCGATCTTCTCGCGTGATATCAGCTTCTACGTCTTTACTCTTCCGGCGCTGTCGACCACGCTGGGATTGTTGTACGCGCTCGCAATGGTGTCGTTCCTCATATTGATCCCGGTGTATGCGCTGCGGGGAGACATCGTCTTCCGTCCCCGGCGACTCGCGGTCGAGCCCACGGCCGGGCTCCACCTGGCGACGCTGCTGGGGATTCTGTTCGGCCTCACTGCCCTACGGCTGTGGTTGGTCGAGACACCGAGTCTGCTCTACTCTACCACCGGCCCGTTGGTCGGCGCGAGCTACACCGATATCCACGCGCGCCTGCCGGCGCTGCGGATTTCAGCCGTCGTTGCCGCCCTCTGCGCCGTTTCGGTTCTGATCGGCGCCCGTCGCCGAGAGCTGGGCCGCTACGCCGTGCTCGCCCTTGCGGCGTATCTCGCGGTCGGCTTCGTGGGCCGTGCTGTGGTGCCGGGGTTGATGCAGAAATTCGTGGTATCGCCCACGGAATTGACCCGCGAAACGCCGTACCTCCGCTATCACATCGTGGCCAGTCGTCAGGCGTGGGGGCTCGACAGCGTGGAGACCCGCGAGCTCAAGGGGCAAGCCGATCTCACCCTGGCCCACATCAAGGCCAATGCACCGACCATCGAGAACGTTCGCCTCTGGGACCGGGACCCGCTGCTCCAGACGTTCGGGCAGCTGCAGGAGATCCGGACCTACTACGACTTCGTCTCGGTGGATGATGACCGCTACTGGATCGACGGCAAGTACCGCCAGGTCCTGCTCTCGCCGCGGGAGCTGAACGTCAGGTCGCTACCGACCCGGACCTTCATCAACGAGCATCTCACCTTCACCCATGGGATGGGGCTCACCATGAGCCCGGTCAACCAGGTGACCAGCGAGGGGCTGCCGGTGCTGTTCATCAAGGATCTGCCGCCGGTCTCGACCGTGTCGCTCAAGATCACCCGCCCTCAGATCTATTACGGCGAGCTGGCGAACGAATACGTCTTCACCGGCACCCGGCAGCGCGAGTTCGATCATCCCTCGGGCGAACAAAACGTCTACGCATCGTATGGAGGCAAAGGAGGTGTCCGGATCGGGAACACCATCCGCCGAGCGATCCTGGCGAGCTACTTCGGGTCGTCCAAGATCTTCTTCTCGGGTGATATCGTGGACACCAGCCGGGTGCTGTACAACCGGATGATCATGTCGCGGGCCCAGAAGGCGCTCCCGTTTCTGGTCTTCGATCGGGATCCCTATTTGGTCCTGGCCGGTGACGGCACCTTGAAGTGGATCCTCGACGCGTACACCGGCTCCGATTACTACCCCTACTCCGAGCGGCTGCGGGACGGCACCAGCTACCTGCGGAACAGCGTCAAACTGGTGATCGACGCTTACGACGGTACGCTCACGGCATATGTCAGCGCGCCGAACGACCCCTTGATCCGCACTGCAGCCAGGATTTTCCCCGGCATCCTGCTGCCCATCGAGCGGATGCCCGAGGACCTCCGATCCCACATCCGGTACCCCGACGGGATCTATCGGATTCAAACCAGTCTGTACACCACGTATCACATGAACGATCCCGAGGATTTCTATCACCGCGAGGATCAGTGGCAGATCCCGACGGCGGCCGAGTCCGGTGGAGCCGTGCCGTTCATGCGCCATTTGGTCATGCGGCTCCCTGAAGAGTCCAAGGCGGAGTACATCTATATGGTGCCGTTCACTCCGCGGGGGAAGGACAACCTGGCGGCGTGGATGGTGGCACGGAATGACGGGGCCGAATTTGGAAAGCTCCGGGTGTATCGCCTCTCGCGGCAGACGCTGGCGTACGGGCCTCAGCAGATCATCAACCGGATCAATCAGGACACCGAGATTTCGCGTCAGATCTCGCTCTGGGACCAGCGTGGCTCGCGCGTCATCCGAGGCGACCTTTTGGTGATCCCCATCGAGGAGGCGCTGATGTACGTCCAGCCGCTCTACCTCCAGGCGGAAGGCGGACGGATCCCGGAGCTCAAGCGGGTGGTGATCGCGTACCAGAATCGGGTGGTGATGCGGGAGACGCTGGACGAAGGACTGGCCGAGCTGTTCGGCGGGCCGGTTCAACCCAAGGCTGGCCCGAGAGCCGCGGCCGCGCCCGAGTCCCCGACTCCCGACTCCCGACTCCCGACTCTCATCAACGAGGCCCGGCAACACTATGACGCGGCTATCCAGGCACAGCGGAATCTCGACTGGGCGACATATGGTGACGAGATGAAACGGTTGGGCGAGGTGCTGGAACAGTTGGCGGGAAGCGGACGGTGATGCGTCACTTCTCACCTTGACGGGTCGGGTACCGGCCGATATGCTAGCCGCGATCGTTTCACAGCTCCAGGCCTTTTCTCCTCCGCGACGCCACTCTACGACGCCACGAAGACCTCAGACCTCGAGCTCCCGTCCATGAACCAGAATCATGCGAGAGAGGAGCGCGATCATGCCGGCACAGTCCACCCTGATTCCCCAGCGGCAGCTCATCGATGCAGCCAAGGCCAGCCTTCTGGGCTACAATGACAAGGACTGGGAGGCCGTAAGAAGGAGTCTCGATCCCAACTGCACGTACGACGAAGTCTCTACCAATCGGAAGGTCCAGGGAGTCGACCAGGTAATAGGCCTCTGGCAGGGCTGGGCCGCGGCCTTCCCCGATTCGAAGGCCACGTTCGAGCGGGAGGTCGCGAGCGAGAATACCGTGGTGTTCGAGGTAACCTGGCGCGGAACTCACACCGGGCCCCTTCCGACTGCCCGAGGAACCATTCCGGCCACCGGCAAACGGATCGAAATCCGGGCCTGCATGGTGGCCGAATTGGTAAACGAAAAGCCCAAGCACCAGCGGCACTACTTCGACATGGTCACGTTGCTGCAGCAGATCGGGGCTGATGGCTGAGGTCGTGACGCCAGTCACCGCTACCGCCACTGGCTGGACGGTACACTCAGCGAAGCAACCCTGACGAACCGATCGTGGAGGTACTCAGATGGCCAAGGTCAAGGATCAGATCGCCAAGCTCGGCATGGGCACGTTGGTGGCCGGACTCAAGGCGGTGGAGAGCCACGTTTCGAAGAAGCAGTACAAGCGGCTGATCGCGACCGGTGTCGCTCAGCTCCTCGCGCTTCATCCGGACTTCGGCGCGGGCAAGGCTCGCCGCCGTGCGCGGAAAGTGGTCGGTGCCAAGCCGGTGAAGCGGATCGTCAGAGCGGGCAAGACCGGACTCAAGGAAGGGCTGGAGACCGCTGCGGTCGCGGCCGCGAGCACCGCCGCGCTGAAGGTCGCCAGCAAGCTGGGTCAGAAGGTCACCGATAGAATGAAGGAATCGACCGAGAGCCGGAAGGACGAAGCGAGTCGCGAGTCGACCGCGTAAGTCCGCGTTAAGTTAGCTGCCTCCCACGATGCGGGTCATTCGCCAGAGCGGCGCCATTGTCGTCCGACTGGACCGTGACCCGCCTCAGGTGCTCCTGGTCAGCACCAAGCGCAATCCCCGGAACTGGATCTTCCCCAAGGGGCATATCGAGAAGGGAGAGTCGCCCGAAGCTGCGGCGCTCAGAGAGACCAAGGAAGAGGCCGGAGTTGTCAGCAAGCTGGTAGCTCCCGCGGGTGTGCTGGAATACCGCTTCCTGGGGGTCACCGCGCGGGTGGAGTATTTCCTCGCCTTGTTTAGCCGGGAAGCTGCTTCGCCGGAGGATGGTCGGACTCGCATCTGGTGCAGTATAGATGAGGCGCTGGAGCGATTGAGTTACAAGAACACCCGGAAGCTGCTGCGCAAGGCCTGGAAGCTGCTAGGATGACTGCCCGAAGCTCCCGTTGATCTCGGCAAATGACACGGCTCGACCTAAACCGGTGAACGTTCCTGTCGTAGCGATCTCTCTCGCCGCCTGAAGGAACCCGGTCCAGGCCGCCCGGGCCAGTGCGCCCCCCACGCTGATACGCCGCACCCCCATCGACGCCAGCTCGGCCACCGTGGCCGTGTCGCTGCCCACCAGTACGTTGACCGGTTTAGGCGCGACCGCTTTCACCACGGTCTCGATCTCCTGCTTCGTCTTGATCCCCGGAGCATAGAGGCACCCGGCCCCGGCGTCGGCGTACGCCGTGAGCCGGCGAACCGTCTCCGCGAGATCGGGGCGGCCGACGATGAAGCCCTCTGAGCGGCCCACGAGAAGGACTTCGGTGCCGCTCCGATCGATGGCCCGCCGAGCGGCCCGGATCCGGTCCACCGAGAGCGCAAAGTCGAACAGTGGACTTGCCGAGTCGCCGGTGGAGTCCTCGATCGAGAGCCCGGCGACTCCGGTGTCCACCGCCTTCGCGACGTTGGCTGCCACGTCTTCCGGCCCTACCGCGAACCCGCCTTCGAAGTCTGCATTCACCGGCAGATCCACCGCCTCTGCCATCGCTCGCATGTGGGCCAGAGCCTCCTCCAGCGTGACGCCGTTATCCTGGCGCCCCAGTGACCAGGCAAAGCCCGAGCTGGTGGTGGCGAGGGCGGGGAAGCCGAGCTGCGCCAGGAGGCGCGCGCTGCCCGCGTCCCAGGGGTTGGGAAGAACGAAGCAGCCGGACTGATGCAGCTGGTGAAAGCGAACGATGCGCGGGTCTGGCATGAAGGAAACTAGGCTGAGGTCTATAGCGCCTAAAACTCGAAGCCCACCCCGAGATTCACATGTGTTGCCGACTGCGTATCCGCTGGCGGAGCATACTTGGTCCGAAGAGTCCGCAGCTCCAGACCGACCACGGCCGGTTGCCGGCGCCACACGATGTGCCCCTCGAACGCTGTATTCCGAAGCCGGGATGTTGCCACCAGGTCTTCATCGTCCGGATCATCGATTCCACCGCCGCCGCCTAGCTCAACCGCAGACGACGGTCGCAAGTTGAGCTGAACCCAGCCCCCCTTGGAGTTAACCGCGACGCCATTCCGCACCATATTCTGCCCGATTCCGCCGCCGCCCAGTCCGGCGAGCGCCTGGCCGATGAACCCCTCCCCCCTGAGCTCGAGCTTGGAACCGATCGGAGTCCACACACTCACCGCCAACGCCTTCGAGTGGATCCGGCCGCCAGTGCTGTCTTGGATCCAACCGTAGTGTCCGCCGAAGCTCACCTCGCCGGCCTGGTCGCCGCTGCCCCAGCGTCCCCGCACCCTTCCTTGTACATACGGCCGGCCGCTCCGCTCAGCCGCATCGGGCTGAGTAAGAAATGTTCCCTGAGCCTCACCCGAGGTCGGCGCGAGTGCAGCGATCTCCGCTCCGATCATCACGCCTCTCATCGGAGGGAGATCGGCGCTGACCCGAACCTGCGGGATCCAGAGCCACAGGTTGCCCGCCGCGGCAAAGTCGGGAAACCCGACGCTGGCAATGGACGAAGGACTCACCGCCGCAATCGGCGGAGACTCCTGTCCCACCAGCAACCCAAACCGGGGCCAAGTCAGCTCGGCGAATGCCCGCCTGATCCGAAGCAAGGGGAAGGTGCGGCCTCCGGTCGATGGCTGCTGTCCCCCGTAGAAGTCCACGTCCAATTCGCCGTTGAGCGCTCCGCCGGCGAACTCCGGCGTGAGCGCCGAGAGGGTCACTCGGGACTGCCGAACCGTGGCACTCGATGTGCTCTGCGAGACGCCGGCCGGGATGACGACGAATTGAGGAACGTCGCTGTTGTTCACATTGTCGCTGGTATAAAAAGCATTCATCAGGACCAGGCCATGGATGCTGGCTTCGATCCCAGGCTCAGCCTTCTCCTGCGCAGCGATGCACAGTGGTGTGAGCGCGGCTCCCAGGAGAACGGGAATGCCGGCCAGCCGAAGATGATTAGCCATTCGCGTTGACGCGTTCTGGAGTGGACGGTACCCTTGGGACATGCGACATAAGCTACTTGGCGTCGGCTCGCTGCGCCCGCTTATCCTGGCCGCGGCCGCGATCGGCTTCGGGTCCGACTCGGTTGCCACCGTGAAGGGTCAGCTGACCCTGCTGGACAAGGGTGAGCGGCAGGCCGAGGACGTGGGTCAGGCGGTCGTCTGGCTCGCGACCCCTCAGCCCGTTGCCCTCCGTCCAGTCCGGGCGGAGATCACCACCGCCGAGAAGCAGTTTTCGCCCCATGTGCTGGTGGTGCCGGTCGGCTCTACGGTCACCTTTCCCAACCACGATCCCTTCAATCACAATGTCTTCTCGCTGTCCGACGAGCACCCGTTCGATCTCGGTCTCTACAGCCGGGGCCAGACCCGTTCGGTGAAGTTCGATCGCGCGGGGATCATCCGGATCTACTGCAACGTGCACGCGCAGATGAGCGCGCTGGTGGTGGTGCGAGACAATCCCTATTTCACCCAGCCCTCCAGTGATGGCTCGTTCTCACTTCCCCCGGTGCCAGCCGGCCACTACGAGCTGCACGCCTGGCACGAGCGCTCGCCCGAAGTCACCCGAGAATTGGAGGTACTCGCCGGCGGGATAGACAGTCTCGATCTCGAGCTCGACGCGCGCGGGTACACCTTCAAGCCCCACCTCAACAAGTTCGGCCAGCCCTACCCTCAGCAGGGACGGCGGTACTGAGTTGAGGCTCCCGCTCGCCACCAAAATCTTTCTCGGCACCGCCCTGGTGGTGACGGTGGTGCTCGGGGCGGCACTGCTGGTCACCAATCGCCAGGCCGACCGGGCGGCTGATGCGTCGGCTCTAAAATCAGTCACGGCTACCCAGACCGCCATACGCGATGCGCTCGACGGCCGGAGTCGGACCCTGCTCCAGCTCACCGCGGCTCTGGTCCAGGTGCCGGTATACGTCTCCCGCATCGGCGAGTCGGTGCGGAGCGGGAAGCGGGCCGATCTCCTGGATCAAGTGGACGAGCTCAAGGCGCAGACCGGCGCCGATTGGGTGCTGATCACCGACCCCGGCGGCGCCCTTCAGGCCTGGACCTACCGGCGCGATCTCTTCGATCAGGACTTTTCCCGCGGCGCCCTTATCGGCCGCGCCCTCGAGGGGCAGACCACCTCGGGCACCTGGATCGAGCCCGGCGCCTCGGGCGACGAGCTGTACCAGGCGGTGGCGCTTCCGGTCACGAGCCCCGGCAATGTCGCCACGCTGGCCGTGGTGTCGGCCGCGCTTCGAATCGACACCGCACTCGCCAATCAGCTCCGGCGGCACACCAACTCCGAGATCGTGTTCTTCTCGCTCGACACCCTCGGTGTTCCCCAGCTCGCGGCCTCGAGCCTCAAGAGCTCCGAGGTCGCCCGGGCGATCCGTACTCTGCCCCATGACAGTGTATCCGCGCCATCTCGCATTCGGCTTCCGATCGGCCGGGTGGAATACGAGGGGGTCGTCGGGCGGCTCACCACCGCCGACGGGCACTCAGTCGGTGGCTACCTGGGACTTCACTCGCGAGATGCCGACCTCGCCGCCTATCAGCAGCTCGGTCGCACCATCCGCTCGGCATTCCTGGTAGGGCTTCTGCTGGCATTGGGCTTTTCGCTGCTGGCTGCCCGGCAGATCGCCCGGCCGGTGCGCCGCCTGGTCGAGGCCACTCGAAAGGTGAGCGAGGGCCAGTACACCGGTTCCATCGAGGTCGGCAGTCGAGATGAGATCGGCGACCTGGCGCATGCATTCGGCACCATGGTGGAAGAGCTGCGCGAGAAGGATCGGCTGGTGGAGTACCTTCGGACCGGGGTACGAGCCGGCGGGCCGGACGAGACCGTGCGCCCCTCAGGGGAGCTGCTTGCCACCGGCTGTCTCTTCGCAGGCCGTTATGAGATCCAGGAGTCGCTGGGCGCCGGTGGTATGGGCGTGGTCTACCGCGCATTCGACCGGGAGGTCGGGGAGACCATCGCCATCAAGGCGATCAAGCCTGAGGTCAAAGGGCTCGACCCGTCTCTGCTCGAGCGCTTCAAGCAGGAGCTCCGGCTGGCTCGGAAGATCACCCATCGGAACGTGGTACGCACGTACGATCTGGGCGAAGTCGGTGGGCTCCACTACATCACCATGGAGTATGTGCGGGGCGCCACCGTTGCTTCGCTGATCAAGGAAGCGGGACGACTCGCGGTTCCGGCGACGCTCACCATCGGTAAACAGGTCTGCCGGGCGCTGGAGGTGGCACACGAGGCGGGAATCGTCCATCGCGATATCAAGCCGCAGAATCTGCTGGTGGATCCGACCGGATTTCTCAAGGTGACCGACTTCGGCATTGCTCGATTGGCGGGAACCGATTCTCACGAGGGGAAAGGACTTACCCTGGAGGGTGCGGTGGTGGGCACCCCGCAGTACATGGCGCCGGAACAGCTGTTCGGCGAGCCGGTGGATGGACGGACCGATCTCTACGCGACGGGTGCGGTGCTGTTCGAGTGCGTCACCGGCCGGCGAGTGTACGAGTCGAGCAGCACCATGGTGCTGGCGGCCCACCATCTCCAGGAGGGAGAGACGCCTACGGATCCCGCGTCGCTCAACCCCGAGGTGCCGTCAGCGTTCTCCCGCGTCATCCTCAAGTCGCTGGCCCGGAAGCCCGCCGACCGCTGGCAGACAGCGAGTGAGCTGCTGCACGCATTGGAGGAGGTGTCATGACCCAGGGATACTCCTCATCCCCAGCGGAGCGAGCCATCTATTGCGCCGTAGCACTCACGCTCGGCTGCGCCGGCAAGACTTCTTCGGAGACGGTTGCTCCCTCCGTTACCAGTTGTGAAGCCGGTGACTCCAGCATGGTTCGGGACGTGCTCTACTTCGGCCGCAACCGTCCGACCGGTGGCGTGGTGAGCGATGCCGAGTGGCAGGGCTTTCTGGACGAGGTGGTGACGCCGCGGTTTCCCGCCGGCCTGACGGTGGTGGACGCGAAGGGGCAGTGGCGCGGCGCCAGCGGCAGAGTGGAGCAAGAGCGGGCGGAGATCCTGACTCTGTTTCACTCGGGCGACGACAGTGCCCGGCGGGTAGTTGCCGATATCGTTGACGAGTACAAGCGGCGTTTTCAGCAGGAAGCGGTTCTGCGAGAGCGGACCCACAGCTGTGCCCACTTCTGAGCTCCTCACATCCCATGACTTCCAGCCAACGCTTCTCCATCCATCTCGCGGAAGAGTTCGGCCACGCGGACGTTACCCGGGAGCTGGAGAAGCTGGTTCGGGAATCCGGAGTCCGGAACGGGGTGCTGACGGTCCAGATGCTGGGCTCGACCGGTGCCATCACCACCATCGAATACGAATCCGGTGCCTTGAGCGATCTCCGTCGAGCGCTCGACCGGCTTGCCCCGGCCGGCGGCGACTATGCCCACAATGCGCGCTGGGGCGACGGCAACGGCTTCTCTCACGTTCGCTCCGCGTTGCTCAAGACCAGTCTCTCGATTCCCGTGGTAGACGGCGAGCTGGCCCTGGGTACCTGGCAACAGGTGGTCGCGATCAATCTGGACAACCGGGATCGGGTGCGTGAGCTGATCGTCGTGATTCTGGGATGACTCCCAACAGGCCTCGAATGACTGACACGTCCGATCGCCTCGATCGCGGCATCGGTTCAGCCGAGCTGGTCTCCACCACCAGCCGGGGCAAACTGCGCCAGGTTCTCGGCGTCGCGTTCGGGGTTGCCGTCCTCATCGGCAACACCATCCTGATCGGGATCCTTCGCACCCCCGGGGATGTCGCGGCCCAACTGCCAAGTCCGGTGCTCTTCATCGGCGTCTGGGTCATTGGCGGCCTGTATGCGTTGCTCGGCGCTTCCTCGCTGGCCGAGCCCGGC
>DASSED010000177.1:0-5506 GCA_035695405.1 Gemmatimonadales bacterium | reverse complement strand
GGGAGGCCCGGAGCACTGAAACTCTTGATATATCGATGCATGAGGAAGACCTCGCAGAGAGCTGATGGCACTTGCCAGCGAGAGCAAAGCTGGCCCGGCGGGTCAAGCCATAATCAAGTAGGTTGCGACGGCGACGGCGGTGATCGGAGAACATCGCAAGCCTATGGAGGTGCTGCCCGTGAATTCGATACGCTCGGCGGCCATCCAGAGCTGGTCCATCGGGAGCGCTTTTCGCGAAGGTATCGACCACTCGAAGGACGCGGCGCCTGACACGCACTCGTCAGCCTAACTCCACGTGAGTACCCAGGCGCGGCGCTGGTCACGCCCGAGCTACGATGTGGTTGTCGTCGGCTCGGGCCCCAATGGATTGGCCGCTGCCGTTGCGCTCTCGCGCGCCGGGCTGGCGACACTGCTGTTGGAGGCGGAGGATACGCTGGGCGGCGGCGCACGAACCAAGGAGCTGACCCTTCCTGGATTCCTGCACGACGTCTGCTCGACGGTCCATCCGCTGGCCGTCGCGTCGCCCTTCTTCCGCTCCTTGAAGCTCGAGCGCTTCGGCCTCGATTGGATCCATTCGCCGGCCCCGCTCGCCCATGTACTCAGTGATGGCACGGCGGTGCTGCTGGAGCGATCGGTGGACGCGACCGCTCAGCGATTGGGCCGGGATGGGCCCGCGTATCGGGCGCTGATGGAGGAGCTGGCCGAGCGATTCGACGAGCTGGCACCGATGGTCCTGGCGGGTTTGCGGCTGCCGGGATCGCCCGGGTTGATGGCCCGCTTCGGCGTGACGGCACTTCGTTCCATGCGGCGCTTGGCGCGGAGCCGGTTCCGGGAGCAGGCGGCCGGCGCTCTCCTAGGGGGGATCGCGGCGCATGCCGTGCTTCCGCTGGACTCTCCTGCGACGGCGGCCTTCGCTCTGGTTCTGGCGAGCGCAGGGCATGCCGTCGGTTGGCCGATCGCGCGCTGCGGGTCCTCGGCCATCGTGGCCGCGCTGGTGGAGTGCTTCCGCGAGAGCGGTGGAGAGAGCGTCACCGGCCTTCGCGTGTCCAGTCTGACGGAGCTACCAGTTGCCCGCGCCTACGTGCTCGATGTGACGCCGAAACAGCTCCTTGCCATTGCCGGTGAGCGGTTGAGCGCTGGATACCGCCGAAAGCTGGAGCGCTTCCGGTACGGACCCGGGGTGTTCAAGATGGATTGGGCTCTGAGCGGGCCCATACCATGGCGAGATCCGGAGTGCAGCCGAGCGGCCACGGTCCATCTCTGGGGCGACCTGGAGCAGATCGCCCGAGCCGAGGCGCTGGTACACCGCGGCGCATCCGATGCAGCGCCGTTTGTCATCCTGACCCAACCCAGTCTCTTCGATTCTTCCCGAGCACCGAGTGGCCGACACACGGCGTGGGCCTATTCCCATGTGCCGAACGGCTCGGATCTGGACTGCTCCGCAGCAATCGAGTCGGTGATCGAGCGGTTCGCGCCGGGGTTCCGAGATTCGGTGCTGGCGCGCCACAGCATGACCACGCAACAGCTCGAGCGATACGATCCCAACTACGTGGGCGGGGACATCGCCGGCGGGAGCTTCGACCTTCGCCAGCTTTTCTTTCGACCGGTCGCGCAACTGGATCCCTATGCCACCTCGGCGCCGGATCTCTTTCTCTGCTCCTCATCGACCCCGCCGGGCGGCGGAGTCCACGGGATGTGCGGCTACTGGGCCGCGAGGAGTGTGCTGCGCAAAGTCTTTGCGACCCGCGATTGACACCGGCCCAAGCCAGGCGCAGACTGATCAGGGCCACACCTTTAATGAACGGAATCCTGGAGGCACGCATGCGGGGAGGGATGAGATGTACGGCCGGGCTTGCGGTGATCGCCAGCGCAGTGTGGTCCTCCGCACTAGGCGCCCAGGCGCCACCGGCAGATAAAGGCGGATCCGCCAACGATGTGTGCTCGCTCGCGACCGACGCCGAATTCCAGGAGGCGCAGGGGATCAACCCCGCGATCGGCCTCATCCCCAATGATCCGGAAGCCACGCAGATGGTGTGGGGTCCGCACTGCGACTACAGCACCGGCGCGATCGACCTCTTCACTGAGAAGTCGCCCAGCGCGGAGCTGGAGCACGTGCTCGGCGTGACGAAGGCGGTCAAGAAGCGGGATCCGGTGCCGGGGCTGGGAGACCGCGCGTTCTTCACCGTGATCTACCCGGGCGATCAGTACCGGGAGCGCGGCTTCATCGCCGTTTTCCAGGGAGCCAGGATCGTGACTCTCAGCCTGGATCCCAAGGGCGACGCTGCGCCGGAGACCACCCGGCCCAAGCTGGAAGCGCTGGCGAAGCTGGTCCTGTCGCGGCTCAAGTGAGCCAGGAGTGCCTCTCGGACTAGCTCCACGAGTGATCGAGGCCCTCCGCGATCGCTACACGATCGAGCGCGAGCTCGGCCGAGGTGGCATGGCCACGGTGTACTTGGCCCACGACCTCCGGCACGATCGGCAGGTCGCGATGAAAGTCCTCCATCCGGAACTGACCGCGACCCTGGGCCCTGAGCGATTCCTCCAGGAAGTCCGCACTACCGCACGGCTCAATCACCCTCACATCCTTCCGCTGCTCGACTCGGGCGAAACCGAAGGGACCTTGTGGTACACCATGCCCTACGTCGAGGGCGAGAGCCTCCGCGATCGCCTCCGGCGCGAGGGCCAGCTCCCTATCGAGCACGCGCTTCGCATCACGAGCGAAGTGGCCGACGCGCTCGATTACGCTCATGAGCAGAAGGTGGTCCATCGCGACATCAAGCCCGAGAACATCCTCCTCGCCCGGGGCCACGCCCGGGTGGCCGACTTCGGCATCGCGCGGGCACTCGAGGCTGCCGGTGGAGGCCAGATCACCCAGGCCGGGATGGCAGTCGGCACGCCGGCCTACATGAGCCCGGAACAGGCGAGCGGGACAATGGTCGACGCTCGGAGCGACATCTACTCGCTTGGCTGCGTGCTCTACGAGATGTTGGTCGGCGAGCCGCCGTTCACCGGGCCGACCCCACAGGCTATCATCTCGCGGCGGTTCACGGAGACCCCTCGCCCGCTCCATGCCACGCGCGACCGGATTCCGTCGCAGGTGGAGGACGCAGTGGCGCGGGCATTGGCCCGCGCACCGGCCGACCGCTTCGAAACGGCTGCCGAGTTCGCGCTGGCGCTGGAACCAGCCGTAGCGCCCGCGGCTTCGGTACCACGCGCTCGCGCTCGTCCGCGCGTCCCGCTCGCCCTGATCCTCGGTCTCGGTTTCGTGCTTGGCCTTGGGGCGCTATTCGCGTGGCGTCGCACGCTCCGCCACGGCTCGGGCGGGGGCGCCACCGCGCAGAGGCTGGTCGTACTCCCGTTCCGGAACCTGGGCGGACCGGAAGACGAGTACTTCGCCGACGGACTTACTGAAGCCATAGCCACCCGGCTCGGCAGCCTGCACCATCTGCGAGTGATCGGGCAGCAGAGTGCCATGCAGTACAAGGGCCGGGAGAAGCCGCCGAGCGTGATCGGACGCGAGCTTGGCGCCCAGTATCTCCTCACCGGCACCGTCCGGTACGAGAAGCCGTCCGCCGGCCCAACCCGGCTCCGGGTGAGCCCTTCGCTGATCCGAGCCGAGGACGGCACCCAGCTGTGGGCGGCGCAGTACGACACCGTGCTTGCCGGGGTGTTCGAGGTGCAATCTCTCCTGGCCAAACAGGTGGCCAGCGCGCTGGACATAGCGCTGGGCGAACCGGAGCAGCGGGCCCTCGAGGCGCGGCCCACCGACAACCTCGAGGCGTACGAGTCATACCTTCTGGGCCGCCAAGCCAATGATCAGGCCCAGGATGATCTGCGAGGACTCCTTCGCACGGTGAGCCTGTTCCAGCGGGCAGTGGCACTCGACCCGAAATTCGCACTGGCCTATGCGCAGCTGGCCGAGGTCCAGCTCTTCATGTGGTTCCGGTACATAGACCGCGATACGCTCCGGGTGATCGCAGGGAAGCGCAGTGCGGAGGAAGCGCTCCGGCTCGACCCGGCGCTGCCCGAGGCGCATGTCGCGTTGGGCTTCTACTACTACCACGGTCGCATGGACTACGAGGCCGCCCTGGAGCAATTCTTCCAGGCGGAGCGGAGCCAGCCCAGCAATCCCGAGACACTCGCAGCGATCGCTTATATCCGACGGCGACAGGGGCGGTGGGACGAGGCCCTGAATTACTTAAAGCGGGTGCAGCAGATGGACCCGCGCTCTTTCACTGCACGATCAGACGTGGGCGACATGTATTTTCTGCTCCGGCGGTACGGCGAGGCTCAGGCGTGGTACGATAGCACGGCGGCCTTAGGGAGTCTGCCCAACTCCGTGCGTACACTCCGGGCGCTGAGCTATCTGGGAGCTGCCGGCGACCTCGCTCGATTCCGTCAGGCCTTGCCGAGCTTGGCGGACGCAGCGGTGCTGACCGGCACCTTCGGGCTGATCACGGGCCTGAGTGAGTTGGCGCTCATGCTCCCTCCGGATCAGCAGACCTTCCTGCTCTCGCTCCACCCCGAGGCGTACTACAACGACACCACCGGACTCTCGCTGGCAAAGGCGCTGGTCTACCGGACCCGGGGCGACTCCGCAAGAACACGCTTCGAATTCGAGACCGCGCGCGCGGTGCTGGAGCGGAGACTTCGGAGATTTCCTGATGATCCCGTGTTCCACGCCCAATTGGGCCTAGCGCTGGCCGGCCTTGGCCGAGCCGAGGAAGCGGTCCGGGAAGGAGAGCGGGGAGTGATGTTGCGGCCACCGGACAAGGACGCCATGGAGGGTCCGAGTCTGGTCGCGAACCTCGCGCGGATCGATGTGCTCGCCGGGAGGCAGGACAGCGCCATCGATCAGCTCGAGGCCGTTCTCTCGCACCCGGGGCCACTGTCCCGCGGGTGGCTCCGGATCGACCCCAACTTCGCGCCGCTCCGCGGCAACCCGCGCTTCAAGCAGCTGGTGAAAGGCCCGTGACCGCAGACCTGCGCGAGCGGCTCCGGTCGGCACTCGCCGAGCGGTACGCGATAGAAGGTGAGCTGGGACAGGGTGGCATGGCCACCGTCTACCTGGCCCGCGACCTCCGGCACGACCGGAAGGTTGCGATCAAGGTGTTGCGCCCGGAGCTCGCGGCCGTCATCGGAGCCGAGCGGTTCCTCCGCGAGATCAGGACCCTGGCGCACCTGCAGCATCCCCACATCCTCGGCCTCATCGACTCGGGTGAGGTGGGCGGCACCGCGTACTCCGTCATGCCGTTCGTCGAGGGCGAGTCGCTGCGCGATCGCCTCCGGCGGGAGAAGCAACTGCCGGTGGCCGACGCGGTGCGGATCGCGACCGAGATCGCCGCCGCCCTGGGCTACGCCCACAGGAACGGGGTCATCCACCGCGACATCAAGCCCGAGAACGTGCTGCTGCACGACGGTGCCGCCCTGGTCGCCGACTTCGGCATCGCCCTGGCGGTCTCCAGCGCCGGCGGCACCCGCATCACCGAGACTGGGCTGTCGCTGG
>DASSED010000176.1:0-43900 GCA_035695405.1 Gemmatimonadales bacterium | reverse complement strand
GGGTGGCCCTGGTAGTTCTCGACGGGTGGGGCTACCGCCCGGAGCGCGAGGGGAACGCCATCGAGTTGGGCTCCACCCCGACGTGGCATCGGCTCTGGCACTCCTGTCCCCGAACCCTGCTCGAGGCCAGTGGCCTCGCGGTAGGCTTACCTGAAGGCCAGATGGGCAACAGCGAGGTCGGTCACCTGAATTTGGGCGCCGGCCGAGTGGTGCCTCAGGATCTGGTCCGCATCTCCCAGAGTATCCAGAGCGGCGAGTTTTATCACCTCGAGCCGCTGGTTCAGCTTTGCGCCGGGCTGCGTCAGACCGGTGGAACGCTTCATTTGGTGGGGTTGTTGGGGCCAGGCGGGGTCCATGCTCTCGACCGCCATCTGCTGGCCTGCGTAGAACTGGGGGTTCGTCACCGGGTACAGGCCATCGCCATTCATGGCTTTCTCGACGGCCGTGACTCGGCCCCGACTCTAGGAGCCGAGGTGGTTCGAACTCTCTTAATGGACATGCGCCGGATCGCAGGCAGCAAGGTCGATATCGCCACCCTGACCGGCCGCTACTACGGCATGGATCGCGACCGTCGATGGGAACGGACCAAGCTCGCTTATGACGCCATGGTGACCGGCGCCGGGACTCCAGTCGAGCATCCGGTTCTCGCGGTGCAGGCCGCTTATCAGCGGGGAGAGACCGACGAATTCATCCGCCCGCTGGTCCATGTACGGAAGGGAGTTCCGGTCGCCACTATCCGGGATGGGGACGCGGTCCTCTTCTTCAACTACCGCAGCGACCGAATGCGCCAGATCGTGGCCGCGCTCGCCGTCAAGGGTTTCGAGGGCTTCGATGTCACCGATCGGCCGCAGATCTCCTGCGTCACAATGACGCAATACGACAGGACCTTCGAGATCCCGCAGGCCTTTCCCCCCTTTAGCCTGGCACGAATCCTGGCAGCGGTCCTCGCGAATAACGGACTCACCCAGTTTCGCACCGCGGAAACCGAGAAATACCCCCACGTCACCTACTTCTTCAACGGGGGCTACGAGCCCCCCTACCCCGGCGAAGAGCGATGTCTGGTACCCTCGCAGAAGGTCGCCACCTATGACCACGCCCCGGAGATGAGTGCCGTCGGAATAACCGAGGCGTTCTGTCGAACCCTCGAGGCCGGCTCCCACGACTTCATCCTCTGCAATTATGCCAATGCAGACATGGTGGGACACACCGGAGTGCTCCCGGCGGTGGTGCGAGCGGTGGAAACCGTGGATGCCTGCCTCACCCGGGTCTTGGCAAGTGCGGAGAAAACGGGGACCAGCGTCCTTATCACGGCCGACCACGGGAATTGTGAGATGATGATCGATCCGGTCACCGGCGGCGTGCATACCGCGCATACCACCAATCCAGTGCCCATCGTGGCAGTCAATGCCAAGACCGCGTCGCTCCGCTCAGGAGGATCGCTCCGGGACGTAGCTCCCACAGTCTTGGGACTTCTGGGCGTCGAGGTTCCCTCGGAAATGTCCGGCAAGGACTTGAGAGAGTGCGACTGATGAGCGCGGGTCGGATCGTGGGAGCGTTCTGCCTGGTGGCACTGCCGTCCATGCTTCAAGCTCAGGTGGGCCACGCCCCGCAATCGTCGCCTTATCGTGACATCCGCAATGGCCACACGTTCACCGTGTTGGCCGGCTACTTCTCCGGCGACGGAGGCGAATTCAACCTCGGCCCTCACGACGGCAGCGTCTTTGGCGTCCGCTATGACGTTCGCTCGGGCAGCACCATACAATTGGGACTGGAGATCGCGCACGGGGATCTAGATCGTTTTATCGTCAATCCATTCGTCCATCTCGCCGACCGCAAGATCGGCCCGGTCAGTCAATCACTGACCCTGGCGGATCTGGGCATTCAATTCAACCTCACCGGAGGCAAGAGCTGGCATCGGGTGGCGCCATTCGTCGGGGCGAGTGCCGGTCTGGCGCTGGCGGGTGATACGCCGGCGGACACGAGTCAGTACGACTTTGGAAGAAAATTCTACCTGGCTCCTATGGCTGGAGTTCGACTGTTCCTGACGAACCGTATCCATCTGCGCGCAGAAGCGCGCGCGACCTTCTGGAAGCTCAAGTATCCAGCCACATTTCAGGTCGAACCGGTGGACGAGCCAGGAACCTCACAGAACCCCAATGCCGTCATTCCACCCGGAGGGAAGCTGAGCGAGTGGACCACCAGCTCCTGGCTCCAGGTGGGCCTGGGATATTCGTTCTCGCCGTAATGCAGGGAGCCTCTTTGACCCGAACCGTGTCGTTCCACGCGCTGCACCGCTACTATCGCCCTGAGTGGAGCGAGGCAAAGAATCAGGAGGTCTTCGGTTCCCTGGCGGATGCACCCGGTCATGGCCACGAGTACCGGTGTGGAGTCACCATCGGAGGCTCAGTCGATGGCGATACGGGCATGATCATGGATCTGGGGGTTCTGGATCGAATCATTCACGAGGAAGTTCTCATCCCCCTGAGAGGGAAGCACATCAATCTCGACATTCCGGAGTTCGGCTACGGGCATACGCTCCCCACCTGCGAGGCGCTGGCGGCCTATGTATACCGACGCATCGCCCCTCGCCTTCCGGCTGCTGTTTCGCTGGAGCGCGTGCGCATCGCCGAGGACCCCACGCTGTATGCCGACTGCACCCGACTGGCGTAGTGGCAGGGTGCTGGGGAGTCGAGCGGTCAGCGGCACGCCACGGCATCATGGGGCGGCTGGCGCTGATGCCAGAGCGTGACCCCGTGAGCGAGTTGGTCCGCCGCGCCCGCCGGATCGCCGTTGTGGGATTGAGCCGCAAGCCGGACCGTCCCAGCCATGGGGTGGCGGCATATCTTCAGCGCGCCGGTTACACCATTGTGCCCGTGAACCCGGCCGGCGGGGTGACCTTGGGTGAGCCGGTGCATCCGGACCTTCGGTCCGCTCGAGCCACGGGGCCCATCGACATCGTCAATATCTTCCGCCGCTCGGAGCACATTCCGGCCTTGCTGGATCAGCTGCTCGAAATCCGGCCGGGCCTGGTATGGATGCAGCAAGGCATTCGACATGACGGCGTGGCCCAAGAGCTCGAGGCCGCGGGCATCCCGGTGGTGATGGACCGCTGCCTGGCAGTGGATCATCAATTCCTGAGTCTACGATGATCCTTCGGCGGCTCCACTGGGCCGGCTTGCTGTGCGGCACAATGGTCTTGCCCTCATCGGTCGAGGCCCAAAGGACCGGCGATCAGGCCCGGTTGATCTTTTCTCTCTCGGGCGGGGTGGTAGGCGGCAAGCGGCTTTGGAACATCAGTCCTCAACCGATTCAGCCGTCTGGCGCAGTCGACACCTTTGCGGTTGCCAGACGCATTCGATCGAATCTCGTCATTGGGTTCAGCGGCACGTATTACCCTGGCGCTCATCTGGGGCTGATGCTGGAAGGCTTCCTGGTAGGCCTGGGCTTCGAGGACTCCTGCAACCAGCTGTTCTCGACCGGCTCATCCGCCGTGGCTTCCGCCTGCACCTCCATCCAGGGAGCCGAGAAGGCCGCCACCTCCGTCATCCTTTCGGCCGGTCCGGTATTCCGGATCAACAGCCAGTCACTGGTGTCACCGTACGCTCGTCTGGGCGCCGGTCTCATTTTCAGTAACCAAAGCTCGCTCAGCATGAGCGGCACCTTCGAGAGTGGAACGGGGCCGGTCAGTCTGCCGGTATACACCGACGATCATGAATCTCGGGTCGAGCCCGCCGCCGCACTGGGCGTGGGCTTCACCGCGGCGGTTGCCAAAGGGTACCAGCTTCGCTGGGAGTTGCGCGACAACCTGGTCGGGGTGCAGCGAGTCACCGCTCCGTCGGTGCAGTCGGGTGTCACCCCTCCGCACGAACTCGATTTCAAACATCTCTTCAGCCTGACGATCGGAGTGGATGTGGTGCTGGAGCGTCGTCGGGGTAGAAGGTATTGACGAGCGGCAGCAGGAGAGCGGGACGGCCGGACCGGATTTCACGTGATTCCGGCGAACACTCATCGGGGCAGCGAGGCGGCGTACGAGGGGCCATACTGGCAGGCGGCGGTGCCACGAGGTTCAGTGGGAAGCCCAAGGGCCTCGAGCTAGTCGGAGGAGAGCGGATTCTCGACCGCCTGGTTCAGGTGATGCTGGTCGCGCTGGGCCAGCCACCTCTGCTGGTTTCCAACGCCCCCGAAGCAGACCGCTGGCGACCGGATCTTCGCACCATCCCGGATATTCGCCCTGGCCTGGGTGCCCTAGGTGGGATCTACACCGCGGTAGTGGAGGCGCCGGCACCCGTGGTCTGCGTCGCCTGGGACATGCCGTTCGTGTCGGCCGAGCTGATTGGTGAGCTGGCGCGGGAGCTGGGCCAGGCGGACGCCGTGGTTCCCGAAAGCCCTGGCCGGCGGGGCGTCGAGCCGTTGTGTGCCGCCTATGGGCCAGCGTGTGCCGCCGCGATCGCCGAGAGTCTCGACCATGGGGACCTTCGGGCAGTCGGCTTCCATGACCGGATCGAGGTCGGTATCCTCTCACTAGACCGGATCCGTACTTTGGACGAGCCCGAGCTCCTGTTCTTCAACGTGAATACCGCGGACGACCTCGCGAGGGCGGAGCAGCTGTGGCGTCGACGCGCATCATCACCGTAATCGGCCGCAAGAACGCGGGAAAGACCACACTGACGGTTGCGCTCAGCAGTGAGCTGGTGCGCCGTGGCCATCGGGTGATGACCATCAAGCACGGTGACCACCCGGCCGACGTTGACCGGAAGGGCAGTGACACCTGGCGCCACTTCCATGAGGGCCGGGCCGAGCGGGTGCTGATCTCGTCGCCGGACCTGCGGGTACTCTTCGAGCGCAGCGCCGATGAGTATGATCCGATCGGGCTGGCCCGCCAGTATCACCAGGGCGCCGACATTGTGCTGGCCGAAGGGTTCAAGCGGGCTTCGCTTCCCAAGATCGAGGTTTTCCGCCAGAGCGTCGCGGCAACGCCGATCTACGACCCCACAGCTGCCAACGCCAGTGAGTGGGTGGCCATCGTCACCGATGACCAGGACTTCTCGGCCGCCTGCGCCGTGCTGCACTTCAACGACACGATATGGCTCCAGCTGCTCGCCAGTCTGGCCTGGGATCGATCGCTGATTCTGGAATCGTGACCGATCCGCTCAGCGCCGCCGAGGCAGCGCTGAAGATTCTGGCGGAGGTACGGCCGCAGCCCGCCCTCCGCATTCCTTTAGATGACGCGCTCGGCAGCGTCCTCGCCGATGATGTCATCAGTTCGTTGAACATCCCTCCATGGACCAACTCGGCGATGGACGGCTACGCCGCCCGCAGTGAGGACGTTCGGGGCGCCACCACCAACCATCCGGTTCAGCTCAAAGTTATCGAGCAGGTTCCCGCCGGCAGCTTTCCCCGTCGCGCCATCGGGAGCGGCGAATGCGCCCGCATATTCACCGGCGCTCCGCTTCCCGAGGGAGCAGACAGCGTCATCCGGCAGGAGGATACCGACCTGGATGGAGAGATCGTGTCGATTTATAAGGATCGCGATGTCCAGGCCAACGTCCGAATGGCGGGTGAGGACATCCGGAAAGGCAGTATCGTGCTCCGGGCCGGAACTGCCCTGGGCGCGGCGCAACTCGGGGTGCTCGCGTCGCTCGCCGTGGCCCACCCGCTGGTCTACCGCCGGCCGCGGGTCGCGATACTTGGCAGCGGTGATGAAATCGTAGATCTGGATCAACCGGAGGAGATTCTTGCCGGTCGCAAGATCGCCAGTAGCAACACGCACACCCTGCTGGCCCTGGTGCGCCAGACCGGTGGCGAGCCGGTCAACTTGGGGATTGCCGCAGACTCCCCCGAGAGCTTACGGCGACGTCTTCAGAGCACACTGGACTGCGATCTCCTGGTCACCACCGGGGGCATCAGCGTGGGCGAGCACGATTTCGTTCGCCCGGTGCTGGAGGAGCTCGGCGGCGAGCTCCACTTCTGGAAGCTTCGGATGCGTCCAGGCGCACCGGTCGGTTTTGGGCTTCTCGGCGGCGTACCCTGGATCGGCCTGCCGGGTAATCCGGTCAGCACCATGGTGACGTTCGAGCTCTTCGTTCGGCCGGCGATCAGGAAGATGATGGGCCATCCGCTTCCCTTCCGCCGCACAGTCGCGGTGCGCGCGGCCGAGCCGATCAGTGTCAAACCAAAGCTGCAGCACTTCCTTCGAGGGGTCGCGAGTCCAGCAGAAAGTGGGCTCGAGGCCCGACTCACCGGGCCCCAGGGCTCGGGCATCCTGACCTCGATGGTCCGGGCCAATGCGCTGCTGATTGTGCCGGAGGGTCAGTTCGACACTCCGATAGGGGCAACGATCCAAGCACTCATGTTAGATGATCCTGTGCACCAGGAACGGCCGGGGTTTTGAGGACCCTAGACTCCTCGTATCCCACTCACTACATTTCGACCTACAAGAAGGGGAGTAGCTTATCCGCCGGAAGGCGGACGGATGGATCGTCAAGACTGTTCGCCATGTGCGAGCACGGTCCATTCGGGAGGGAGTAGGGGCGGCGCCTGCCACTCCTGCAACCTTAGAGCGAGACCTTCGTCCACGCGCAAGCGGAGCGGACGGGGGTCTCGCATTTTTTTGGCCCCATCCGTCAGCGGGCGCGTGCTACGGCTGACTCCACGGAGGGGACTATGAACAACGTCAAAACATTCGTGCTGATGGCGGGGCTTCTCGGCCTGTTTCTGCTGGTCGGGCAAATGTTGGGCGGCTCGAGCGGGCTGGTCACCGCACTGATCATCGGCAGCCTCTTCAACTTCGCCATGTACTTCTTCTCGGACCGCCTGGTCCTGAGAATGTATGGCGCCCAGGTGGTCACCGCCGAGCAGGCTCCTGAGTTGTATGCCATGGTCAACCGGCTGAGGCAGGCTGCCGGTCTACCGATGCCAAAGGTGGCGATCGCACCGCACGAGCAGCCCAACGCTTTTGCCACCGGCCGCAACCCTGAGCACGCTGTCGTCGCGGTCACCACCGGCATCCTCAAGTACGTGCCTCCTGAGGAGCTGGAGGGCGTGCTGGCCCACGAGCTGGCCCACGTGAAGAACCGGGACATGCTGATCACCACGGTCGCCGCCGGCATTGCCGGCGCATTGAGCAACCTCCCTTACCTGCTGATGTTTGGCGGCGGTCGGGATGACGATAATGGGAATCCCCTGGCCCAGCTCGGTCTCATCCTGCTGGCCCCGATCGGTGCCATGCTGATCCAGTTTGCCGTGTCTCGCCAGCGAGAGTTCGAGGCCGACCGAGTCGGAGCCCAAATCCTGGGACGACCGATGCCGCTGGCCAACGCGCTGATCCGGCTCGATCAAATGGCGCACAAGATACCGATGAATGTGGCCCCAGCGGCCGCACCGCTGGCCCAGGTCAACCCCCTGGCAGCTCAGGGGGGTGGCATGGCGAAGCTCTTCAGCACTCACCCGCCGACAGCGGAGCGGGTGGCGCGGCTGGAAGCCATGGAGCGGACGCACTAAGGTGGGGGGGCACCCACCGGCAATCTGGCTGGGATTCACCGGCCTCGTGGTGGCACTCCTGGTTCTGGATCTGGGAGTGCTCAATCGCCGGGCGCACGTTCTCACCGTCAAAGAGGCGGTGCTCTGGAGCGGCGGGCTGGTTGGCGTGGCGCATTTATTCGCGCTGTTTATCCTCTGGCGCGAGGGAACCCAGGCCGCGCTCGAGTACTACACCGGCTACCTGATCGAGCTGTCACTCAGCGTCGACAACCTCTTCGTCTTCCTCCTCATCTTCACGTATTTCTGTGTCCGAGCAGACGCCCAGCCCAAGGTGCTGAAGTGGGGCATTCTCGGCGCGATTGTGATGCGACTGATCATGATCGGCACGGGAGCGCTGCTGCTGGATCGGTTTCACTGGATCGTGTACGTGTTCGGTGGACTCCTGATCATCACCGGCATACGAATGTTCGTGCAGAAGGACGCAGCGGTCGACCTCGATCGGAACCCGGTTGTCCGGCTGGGCCGCCGCTTGCTACCCTTGAGCGACTCGTATGACGGCACCCGGTTCTTCACCCGGACAATTCGTGGCAAGCTGCTCGCCACTCCACTGCTGCTGGTGGTGCTGGTGGTCGAATGGTCCGATCTGGTGTTCGCCATCGACAGCATCCCCGCCATCTTTGCCGTCACCCGTGATCCCTTTCTGGTATACAGCTCGAACATTTTTGCCATTCTCGGTCTACGAGCCATGTACTTCGTTCTGGCGAGCATGCTGGACCGGTTCGTCTACCTCAAACCCGGCGTGGCGTTCATACTCGTGTTCGTGGGACTCAAGATGACGCTTAGCGGTTGGATCCATATTCCGACGGCGCTTTCACTGGCGGTGATCGTGGTGGCACTCGGCAGCGCGGTGGCGCTCTCGATCCGGCACAGCTATCGCCAGGCTCGGCTCGCCAGCTAGCTTCTCGGTCCATGCCATCGTCATTCCTGACTCGGTTGGGACTGGAGCGCCCCGAGCTCCGAGCCTGGGCCATGTACGATTGGGCCGCGTCAGCGATGCAGACCACCATCATGGTGGCGGTGTTTCCCATCTATTTCGTGAAAGTGGCTGGTGCGGGACTGCCTGAGAGCGGCGCCACGCAGCGACTGGCGACCGTCAACACGCTGGCACTGGTGGTCATCGCGTTTCTCTCGCCGATCCTTGGTGCCATATCGGACTACCGCGCCGTCAAGAAGCGTTTCCTTGCCGGCTTCATGGCTCTGGGCGTCCTTGCCGTCATCGGCATGTTCTTCATTCACCGGGGAGAGCTCGATCGGGCCTCCCTGCTCTTCACTGTATCGCTCATCGGTGTCACCGGCAGCTTCGTCTTTTACGAATCGCTCCTGCCTCACGTGGCCCGACCCGGCGAGGTCGACCGCGTGTCAACCGCGGGATACGCCATGGGCTACATCGGTGGGGGGGTTCTGCTGGCGCTCAATCTTGCCTGGATCCAGCGGCCGGACTGGTTTGGCCTTCCTCATGGACCGGGGCTGAGCGAGGACCAGGCAACTCTTCCGGTTCGGCTGGCTTTTCTCTCCGTGGCGCTGTGGTGGCTGGTGTTCTCGATACCCCTGTTTCGGCGAATTGCGGAGCCGCCGCAGCTACTGGAACCGGATGAGACCCGTGGGCAGAGCGCCATCCGGACGGCGTTCGTGAGACTCAGGGAGACGTTTCAAGAGCTGCGAAGCTACCGCAACGCCTTCCTCCTCCTCCTCGCCTTCCTGATTTATAACGATGGCATTCAAACCATCATCAAAATGGCGACCGCCTATGGCACCGAGATCGGGATCGGGCAGAGCGCCTTGATCGGCGCAATCCTGCTGGTGCAGTTCGTGGGAATTCCCTGCTCTTTCCTTTTTGGTATGCTGGCACATCGGATCGGAGCGAAGCGAGCGCTGTTCCTCGGATTGCTGGTGTACACCGCCATCAGCGTCCTGGGATACTTCATGAAGACCGCGCTCCATTTCTACGTCTTGGCGGGACTGGTGGGAGTGGTCCAGGGAGGCACGCAGGCACTCAGCCGGTCGATGTTCGCGAGCATGGTTCCGCGGCACAAATCGGGCGAGTTCTTCGGCTTCTTCAGCGTGTTCGAGAAGTTTGCCGGAATCTTTGGGCCGTTGATTTTCGCGGGGACCATTGCCGCCACGGGCTCAAGTCGCAACGCCATTCTGTCCGTGATTGTTTTCTTTGCGGTGGGAGCGCTGCTGCTCTGGCCCGTGAATGTCGAAGAAGGGAAACGCGTGGCCGAAGCGGCCGACCAGATGGCGGGACGTACCACCTGAGCGGCCGCGTACAATTGCTAGATCGGCTTCTCTTCGATTTGCGGCTTGCCACCTTTGATCTGTTTGCCGGGAAGCACCCGGATCGAGGAGCTCTGGGTCGACCCCTCGAACGTGGCCGTAATCGTCACCCGCCCCTCTCGGGTGCCGAGTACTTCACCGTGCGACGAAACCAGCGCGATGGCATCGTTGCTGCTTTTCCAGGTTACGCCAGCCGGCTCGAACGCGTCACCATACTGACTCGTCATTGTGGCCTTGAGAAACAGCACCTGGCCTGCGGTGATGGTGGCGCTCGCCGGTGACACGCTCATCCGATTCTGATTGAGAGAACCAGCGGCGGATGAACCCGGGCCGGTGGGATCTTCACTGCTACAGGCTGCGATCAGAGCCAATCCAGCACATCCTGTAACAACCCATGACAGCGTAGCGGCGCGCATTGTAACCTCCGGTAACCTGGAGCCGCAGCGGTGTGCCAACGGCTGGAGTGAACGCTACAGGTTGCGCGTGAAGCCGCCGTGAATCAGACTTGCCCGGGTAATCCCCGCTTTCTAGCTTACATCGACTCAGCACCAGGACACGCCGCAATGCTGGCTTTTCTCTGCAAGCGAATCACGCATCGTCTCCCCCGAGCCGGAGCGAATACTGCTCCGGGAAAGACACGGGAGAGCGGCGGCGCAGCCTGGGTCTGAGTACCCCGAGCAGGAGTTTTCTCGAGCCAGGAGCCCCGCCACGCAACCCGCTGGCGGGGCGCTGTCGTTCATGGACGCTTTGGAGTTGACTCGGGCCCTGGTGGCCCTGGAAACACCGACCGGTTCGGAAGGCCCCGCCACCGATTTGCTCGAGGGGATGCTTCGGCGTATGGGATACCAGACGGTACGACAACCGGTCACCACCGGGCGGGACAACCTCCTGGGATATCGCGAGCAGCCCGAGCTGGTGTTCTCCACTCACCTCGATACGGTGCCACCGTACATCCCCTTGTCCGAGGACGAGCAGGCGATCCACGGTCGTGGCAGCTGTGACGCCAAGGGTCTTGCTGCCGCGATGGTTGCCGCGGCCGAGCAGCTTGCGGCCGGAGGCGAACGGCGGATCGGTCTGCTCTTTCTGGTAGGTGAGGAGAACGGTTCCGACGGGGCCCGGGCCGCCGGCGATCTGGGTCCGAAGGGGCGATTCCTCATCAACGGCGAACCGACCGAAAATCAGCTGTCGATCGGACAGAAGGGATCGATGCGGGTGGACCTGCACGCCACCGGGCGCGCGGCCCATTCGGGCTACCCTGACGAAGGCGCGAGTGCCATAGCCGCCCTGCTCGACACCATCGAGCGCATCCGAGGTTTGCCGCTGCCCACGGACCCGGTCCTCGGCTCCTCCACGCTCAACCTGGGGCTGATCGAGGGAGGAATCGCACCTAACGTCATACCGCCGGCGGCAACCGCTCAACTGCTGATTCGCACGGTCGAGTCCACCGAAGCGCTCAAGACCCGCATCCGTGAGACGGTCTCTCCCGGTGTTTCGGTCGAGTTTCCCGTCGAGCTGCCATGCTACAAAGGAGGGAATGCCCCTCCCGGCTGGGAGACCACCGTCGTGAGCTATGCCAGCGATCTGCCGTTTCTCGAGGCCTGGGGAGACCGCTATCAACTTGGGCCCGGCAGCATCAGGGTGGCTCACAGCAGTCGGGAGCACATCCGTAAAGCCGACTTGCTTCGCGGCGTAGAGCTTTACGTCAAGCTGGCGTCCGATCTCCTGCGGCGCGTGTCATGAGCAAGAAAATCCCGATTGCTATTCTGGGCGCCACCGGCACGGTGGGTCAGAAGTTCGTGCGCTTGCTCTCGGCGCACCCATGGTTCGAGGTCACCGCGGTGGCAGCCTCGTCCGCCAGCGCCGGAAAATCCTACGAAGAGGCGACCCGATGGCGGGAATCGGTTCCGGTGCCCTCGGCCATCGGTGGCATGATGGTGCGAGAGTGCGCCCCTCCGCTGCCGGCTCGCATCGTCTTTTCAGCGCTCGACGCGGACGTTGCCGGGCCCATTGAGCAGGCCTTTGCCCAGGCCGGCGCCGTTGTGGTGACCAATGCCCGCAATCACCGGCTCGATCCCGACGTCCCACTCCTCATCCCTGAGATCAATCCCGATCACCTGGGGCTGATCGACTGCCAGCGGGAAAGCCGGGGATGGAATGGGGCCATTGTAGCCAATCCCAACTGCTCGACTGCGGCCCTTGCTCTGGCTCTCGCGCCGCTCCATCGGGCCTTCGGGATCGAACGACTTTTCGTCTCGACCATGCAGGCTGTGTCCGGAGCCGGGTATCCCGGAGTGGCGTCACTCGACATCGTGGGCAACGTCATCCCCTATGTGTCGGGCGAAGAAGAAAAGATCGAGCGGGAAAGCCGGAAGATTCTGGGCCGGATGGTGAGCGGCGCGGTAGAGCCGGCCGATTTCCTGGTGAGTGCGCACACCAACCGGGTTGCCGTTGTGGATGGCCACATGGCCGCTGTCTCGGTTGGGCTGCGACGCAAAGCCGGGCCAGACGAGGCGCTTCAGACCCTCCGGGATTTCCGCGGCTCAGACCGGGTTTGCCGGCTCCCCTCTTCACCCAACCCGCCGATCGAGGTGGACTCCCGAGTCGATCGTCCGCAACCTCGGTTGGACCTCGACCGGGGCGGTGGCATGGCTGTAACGGTAGGCCGGATCCGCGCCTGCTCGGTGTTGGATCTCCGGATGGTGGTGTTGGGGCACAACACGGTGCGGGGTGCGGCAGGCCAGGGCGTGCAGATCGCCGAACTGCTGGTGGCGGACGAGATGCAGGCGTGATCGTCCTCAAGTTCGGCGGCACCTCCGTGGGCGACGCCCCCGCGATCGGCCGGCTGATCCACATTGTCCGCGATCGGGTGGGCGAACGCCCGGTGGTCGTGGTGTCGGCGCTGGCCCGGGTGACGGATAGCTTGATCTCCCTGGCCCACCGAGCCGGTTCCGCCGAAGAGCACGAGATCGATGGAGAGATCACCGCGCTGCTCGAGCGTCATGAAGAGATCGCTCAGGCGCTTCCGGGCGCCGCGCGAGCCTTGCCTGAAATCCGGGATGATTTCGCCGCGCTCCGACGGGAGCTGGGGTGCATCCGGCGCCGCAAGGTGACGCCGAGTGAGCTCGACGCCATCGCCAGTCTGGGCGAGCTGGCAAGCTCGCGATTGGTGGCAGCCGCCCTGGGGGGGGCCGGCCTGAACGGCGCCTGGGTGGACATTCGCCCCATCATGATCACCGATGATCGCTTCACCCGCGCGACACCGTACCTTCAGGTGGTGAATCCCCGCACCCGAGAATGCCTGCGGCCAATTGTGGAGTCAGGCGGCATCCCGGTTACCCAGGGGTTCATCGGGGCCACCGCCACCGGGATCGCTACGACGCTCGGTCGAGGCGGCTCCGATTTCACCGCTGCATTGCTCGGTGCAGCGCTGGATGCAGAGCGGGTCGAAATCTGGACCGACGTCGATGGCCTGATGACCGCCGACCCGCGAGTGGTCGCCGCGGCACGAACCCTTCGCGCTGCGAGCTACGAGGAGGCGGCGGAGCTCGCCACCTTCGGCGCCCGAATCCTGCATCCAGCCACGGCATTGCCCCTGGTTCGCGCCGGGATTCCTATCGTGATTCTCAATGCCCGTCATCCCGAGCGGGGTGGCACCATGATCGAGCCCGAGGCACAGCTGGAGCGCGTCGGCGACTCCCCGATCCGTTCGATCTCCTGGAAGCAGGGGATCACCGTGATCAACATTCGGGCACCCCGCATGCTCGGGACCTACGGCTTCCTGCGGGCGTTGTTCGAGGTATTCGAGCGACACGAGACCGTGGTGGACGTGCTGGCAAGCGGAGAGGTGAGCATCTCGCTCACGATCGAGGACCGTTCCCGGCTCGATCCACTGCTACGCGACCTGGAGGACCTGGGTGAGGTCTGGATCGAAGAGCGCCGGGCCATTGTCGCTATCGTCGGTATAGGACTCCGTCATACCCCCGGCCTGGCTGCCCGAGTGTTCAACGCGGTCTGGCCCGCAAACGTGGAGATCATTTCCCAGGGCGCCTCCGCGATCAACATGACCTTCGTCGTGAAGGAGGAGGACGGTCCCGACGTGGTCCGGCGGCTGCACCAGGAATTCTTTGGGTGTTGAGGAGTCGTCGCTCATGACTCCACTGCGACTCGCTATCGTGGGCAACGGTAAAATGGGCCGCGCCATTGCCCACCTGGCAGAGGCACGGGGACATACGATTCATACGGTGGTAACCCGACTGGAAAACGCTGGAGGCCGGGCACTGACAGCCGAGCGGCTGAGTGACGCCGATGTGGCTCTGGAGTTCACCCGGCCCGACAGCGTAGTGGCGAACCTGGAACGGCTGATCGAGGCCGGCGTTCCCACGGTTACCGGTACCACCGGGTGGACCGATGAGCTTCCCCGAATCTCAAAGCTGGTACAGGAGCGCGGCGGCTCCCTCCTGTATGCCCCTAACTTCTCCGTGGGCGTCCATCTTTTTTTTCAGGCCGCCTTGGAGCTGGCCCGCTGTTTTCGGGGGCGGGAGGAGTTCGACGTCTCCATCCTGGAAGAGCACCACAAGGCCAAGCTCGACGCGCCATCGGGCACTGCGCTCCAACTGCAGCGGCAGCTCTGGTCTCAGGAGCCCGGCCGTCGCTTTCCCATCACGTCGGTGCGCGCGGGCGATGTGCCCGGAACCCATACGCTCACCTATGAAGGACCTCATGAGACGGTCACCCTGACCCACGTGAGCCGAAGCCGTGAGGTCTTTGCGGCGGGCGCGGTCGCCGCCGCGGAGTGGCTTCCGGGACGAGCCGGAGTCTTCACTTTCGAGCAGATGCTCTTCGGAGCCTCGGAATGAACCGGCTGCAAGGGTGCGGCACAGCGCTGGTGACACCATTCACCGCCGGCGGCCAGGTGGATTTCGGAGCGCTCCGCGCGCTGGTTGACTGGCAAATAGCCGAAGGTATCGATTTCCTGGTTGCCTGCGGCTCGACGGGAGAGGCCCAGACCCTGGATGAGGCTGAGCGCGAGCGGGTCGTGGCCGCGGTGGTGGAGGTGACCAATGGCCGCATTCCAGTCATGGCCGGGGCTACCAGCAACGATACCTCGCGGGCGGTTCACGAGACCGAGCGGATGTGCCGCCTCGGCGCCGACTATATCCTCAGCGCCACACCCTACTACAACAAGCCGACCCAGGAGGGACTCCATCGTCACTTTCTCGCGGTCGCTGACGCCTCCACCAGACCGGTGTGCCTCTACAACATTCCGGGGCGCAGTGCGGTAAACCTGAAACCAGCCATGGCACTTCGGCTGGCCGAGCACTCCAACATCATGGGGATCAAGGAAGCGAGCGGGGATCTCAAGCAAATGATGGAGATTCTCGCCGGAAGGCCGGAGCGCTTTACCGTGCTCTCCGGCGACGATTGGCTCACGCTGCCGCTGATCGCAGCCGGTGGCGATGGACTCATTTCCGTGATCTCGAACGAAGTGCCGGCTGCCATGACTGCCCTGGTGCACCTGCTCTTGTCCGGCAACCTGGAGCAGGCACGGGAGTGGCATTATCGCTTGCTGCCGCTGATGGATGCGAACTTCCTGGAAACCAATCCGGCTCCGGTGAAGGCCGCACTTTCCCTGATGGGACGAATCCAAAACGTGCTTCGGCTCCCACTGCTACCGGCGACCGAAGCAACCTGTGTTCAATTGAGGGAGGCGCTCAGGGTCGCTGGAGTGGCGAGTGTCTGAGGCACTCACTGGAGAACGCCTGCGGGAGGCCATCGAGCGATATAGCCAAAACGTCCCCAACGGTGAAGAATCGAAAGCTCTCGAAATCTTTCGATCCCTGAAGCAGGCGCTCAACACCGGCAGCGTGCGAGCGGCGGAGCGCCGCTCCGACGGCAGCTGGACCGTCAACCGCTGGGTCAAGAGCGGCATATTGCTCGGGTTCCGTCTGGGCCAGCTCCGCCCCGCGGCTACGGGAGGCCCTTTTCCCTTCTTCGACAAAGACACCTATCCCCTTCGTGCCTTGAGCCCCGCGGACAACGTCCGCATCGTGCCCGGCGGCTCCGCCATACGCGATGGGGCGTACGTCGCTCCCGGCGTGGTCTGCATGCCGCCGATGTATATCAACGTCGGCGCGTACGTGGGCGAAGGGACCATGGTCGACTCTCATGCCCTGGTCGGGTCCTGCGCTCAGATCGGCCGCCGGGTACATCTCTCCGCCGGAGCTCAGATTGGCGGGGTACTGGAGCCGGCCGGCGCGCTGCCGGTAATCATCGAAGACGAGGTTCTGGTTGGGGGAAACTGCGGCGTATACGAGGGTGCCGTGGTGCGGGAGCGGGCGGTACTAGCACCGGGGACCATAATCTCCGCCGGCACCAGCGTCGTGGACCTGGTCTACGACCGAGTGTACCGGAAAGATGGAGACCGCCCGCTCGAGATTCCCGCCAATGCCGTTGTGGTGCCGGGGAGCCGCCCGGTTAAGCATGGGCCGGGGGCCAGCGCAGGGATCAGTCTATACACACCCGTCATCGTAAAGTATCGCGACCAGAAGACCGATACCGCAGTGAAGCTGGAGGAGCTCCTCAGGTAGACCTGTTCAGCGCCACGGCCGCGCGAATCAGAGCCTTCAACGCCTCTTTGTTAATCTTCTCGCCCTCGTGAAAGTCGATGGCACGCCTGGTATTCCCATCGAGGCTGGAGTTGAAGAGGCCTGATGGGTCGTCCAGTGCGGCCCCCTTCATGAAGGTCATCTTCACGACACTCTTATATGTCTCGCCGGTGCAGATGATCCCGTCGTGAGACCACACCGGAACCCCTCGCCACTTCCACTCCTCGACCACCTCGGGGTCCGCTTGCTTGATCAATGTACGGATCTCCGAGAGCATCGTGCCCCGCCAGTCGCCCAGCTCCTTGATTCTCTCGTCAATCATCCGGGATGGAGACTCTTGTTTCTCGCGGCTCACTTTCGGCATGACCAGACTCCCACCATTGGGTTTACGGACTATGGGGTGATTTTAGCTGGAGGTGGGAGTGACCACAATCTGCTATGATGCCGGTTCGCAGCATCTTCCAGCGACTTTACACTCGAGATCACCTTGTTCTAAGTAAGCGAAGTGCCATTCACCGATCCGACCCCAGGGAGGCAACGCAACTTCCACCACACTCATTACCTATGGTTTGAGACAAAAAAGCGGCAGGAGATCATTGACATCACCGACCAGGTTTCGGAACAGGTGAGGGCCAGTCGCGTCCAGGAAGGCCTGGTGCTGGTGTCGGCGATGCACATCAGCGCGTCGGTATTCGTCAACGACCACGAATCCGGTCTGTGGCATGATATCCTGGAGTGGCTCGAGGGAACGATTGCTCCCTGGGATCCTTCACGCTATCGGCACAACGAGACCGGCGAGGACAACGCGGCGGCTCACCTCCGAAGCCTCACTGTGGGACACGAAGTTATCGTTCCGATTACCCGAGGAGAGTTGGACCTGGGTCCCTGGCAACGGGTGTTCTACGGCGAGTGGGACGGGCAGCGCCGCAAACGCGTGATCATCAAAGTATTGGGGGATACCTGAAGCTGGTCGGGGACGGGGTGGCCCTCACCGGAGCCACCCCGCTCCCTATCCCTGCGGCTATTTCTTGATCAGCCTGAGTACCCTGCTTTCCGGTTTACCCTTTGGACGAACCACTGTGCCCCGATCCCAATCCCGTTCTTCCCCATGCTTCTTCCCGAAGCTGAAGAGCGCTTCATGGGTCGAGCCGTCCACCAAAGTCAGGACGAACGTTCGGCAGGTGCCCGCCCAACTCGGGTCGGTCTTCCAGACGTACTTGAACCGGTTCTTCTGACCCTCGTAGCGAAGACCGCTCCGCCCGGCCGTCTCGGTCTCGTCGATGTCATTCTCCGAGCGGATGGCGCGGCACGATATTGGGCTCGACGTAGGAGTGCCCCTGAGAGCGGCGGTGCCCCTGAGCCCCTCGACCACGAACCGGATCGGTACTGCACGGCCGGCCTTCATCCGATTGAACAGTGGCGGATTCTTCACCGGCCGGAAGAAGCCGCGGAAGTTCAGCAACGAGGCCGGAGCCGCCACCTCGAGTACCACGGTGGCGGAGGCATCTGTATAGTTCCGGTCGTTCGGCTTAAAGTCCACCACCAGGACGTGTGACCCGGCAGAGAGGATGGTTCCGGCCGGTGGGGTGTACCCGAATTCGCCGGCCAGGCCGATACCGCCCACGCCTGACGCCGTCGCATTGAGCTGGGAATTTCCCAGAGCGGCGCCGGAGATGATGGCGGCGGGTGTCGCCCAATGGATCACGGGCGTGGCCGGAAGGATCGTCAGAGTCCCAAAGGCATCCGGCGCGTCGAAGTTCGGGTTGTCCAGGTGAGCCACCACCTGATAGATGCCCGCGTTGATGGCCCAGGGCACCGGGGCTCCGTTCAACGAATAGGTAACCGAGACACCCTCAAGCCCTGCGGGGGACGTCGTAATCATCGCCTGCTTGGCCGAGCCATCGTACACGAACTCGGTTCCCACGGTCACCGTGGCCGAAGCTTTGGCGATGACCAGGGTTCCGCTCACCGGCGCGGCCTGGTACACATCGTTTTCCAGAGTGGCCGTCACGGTATACGAGCCCGCGTTGGTGGGCGCGCTGGCCGCACCGTTGTACGTAATCCGAATTACGCCCAGGCCTCCCGGACTGGTCGAGACCGTGGCCGGATGAGGCGTGCCATCATAAGTCTGCCTCAGGTCACTCAGGGCCAGCGTGGCCGAGGGTTTCGCTATCGTCAGTGTTCCAGTGGCCGGCGCCGCCACATAGTCGGGGTTGGATAACGTAGCCGTGACGGCATACGCGCCCGGGGCGCTCGGCAGGGTGGACGCGCCATCATACGTCACCGTGATGGCGCCAAGACCGGCAGGGCTGGTCGTAACGGTCACGGCCAAGGGGCTGCCGGTATAGCTCTGACTCAGGTTGCCCAGCGCCAGCGTGGCCGGTCCCTTGGCGATGCTGAAGCTGCGGCTGACCTCCGCTGCGGGGGCATAGCTGGTGTTGCCACTCTGGTGCGCGGTGATGGTGCAGCTGCCCGCGCCCAGCAAGTGAACCGTCGCCTCCGAGACACTGCACTTCCCGTTCGCCGTGAACTCGACCGGGAGTCCCGAGCTGGCGCTGGCCGCAACGGTGAAATCGGCGTCGCCGAAGGTCTTCTCTCCCAGCTCGGCAAAGGTGATCGTCTGGGCATCCTGCACTTCGCAGGCGTCCCCGGTACCATCATGATCCTGGTCCGCCTGGTCGGCGTTGGCCAGCAGCGGACAATTGTCGCTGGCGTCAAGGACGCCGTCACCGTCATCGTCCGGATCGCAGGCGTCCCCCATACCGTCATGATCTGAATCCGCCTGATCGGCATTGGCGAGGTTGGGGCAGTTGTCGGCCGCGGTCGGAACACCGTCTCCGTCGCTGTCAGGCGTCCAACCGGTCATCCAGACTGCAGTGTTGAGGAACAGTCGCTGGACGGTAGTGTCGGCCAGCGTGATACCCGAGGTTCCGAGCCCGTAGTTGGGGGCGAAGCTGAAGCTCACCACCTTACCAGTGCCGAACTGCCGTACCAGCACGGCAGGGACTCCGCCCGGGCCGCGCATGAGCACGGTGGACGGATTAACGGTGAAAATCAGTTGAGGCCCGCCATCATGCCCATCAGCGCGGAAGGTGAAGCTCGCGGGTATTCCCGCCAGCAGCGGGTGATCCTGCTGACCCTGAGCCACGCTGTAGGTAATGATGCATTGCCCGCAGGTGGTGCCGGTGCCCTGGAGCACGAGATCCGGCATGCCCGCCTGGCCATGCGACAATTCATATCCATCCCATGCGGTTCCAATGAATCCGCCACCGTTCTGCACGAAAGTGGTGAGCGCGGTCTGACTGCTGGCGCGCAGGGCGTTGGCCCAGGTGAATCCATCGAGATGGATGACCAGGGCAAAGCCGGTCAGAGCCGGATCGGTTCCATCCCAGGTGTTCTCCGGCGGCGGCCGGGTGAAGACCTGAAAGCCGGCGCCAGTCAGCTTATTGGCCAGGGAGGTCGTGGCCGAGCCACCCGCGTCAGCTAAAATCAGGATCCTGGGGCCGGTGGGCGGCACGATGCCCAACGACGCCACGGCGAGACTCGGTCCCGCGCCCGACGATTCCTTCGGGAGATAACCCGACGCAATCGCCGCGGCGATGACCGCGCTCTGGGGCAGCGCGCGCGGGTGGGAAAGACCTTCGAGCGCGGAGGGACCGGCGAGCGGCGCCGGCGCGCTGTTCTCGGTTGGCTGATCGCTGCATGCCGTAGGTAAAAAGATGACAGTTACCAGGAGTGGCAGGAGGAGCCATGGCCGGCGAAGGCATGGGTGCAGGGTACGACAGGTGCCGGTCATAATGTCCTCCAGTGCTTCGAAGGTGGAACTACGGTTTCGAGCCCTCTCGTTGAGCGTGAACCTGAGTTGTGAACCTCGCGGACAGTACCAACTTCCTGCGCAGCCACTTCCACTGTACCAACCGGACTAACCTACTCTCAGCACCCTGCTGAACTGGTCCAGCCACTTACTTCCGGAATCGAACGACTGCTATTCAACTGCGCCCCGCTAATGAGCGGCGCGCTTCACGCTTCCCTTCTTGGCGATCGGTGCCGGCTTCATAACCGGCTCAGGCGGCGGCTCCAGCACAAACGTGGCGCGAGCCTCGCTTCCCCTGACAGCAGCCGTAAGGGTCCGCTTTCCGACTTTCGAGGCCGGGGTCCAGCGCGTGTGAGCCCGACCGCGTGGGTCCGTCATGACCCGTGCCGGGTTGACGCTGCCGAACTTGGTGCTGAACACCACCGGCTGATCCGCCACGGGGTTGCCGTAGGCGTCCGTCAGATCCACGTCCAGCGACTGAATTGCCCGAAGCGCCATACCTGGCTTCGGCGTCACGAACGTCAGGTTGGCCGGAGCCGCCGCCTTGGCCCGGGCTACGATATCCACCGTGTGCTCCAGGCCCTCGGCTCGTGCCGTCAATCGCTGAACGCCGGTGCTTCTTCCCAGCGTCCAGGAAACCCGGACTCGTCCGGCGGAATCGGTCACCGGTGTGCTATCGGCCACCGACCCGCTCGCCGTCAGCAGGCTGACGGGCACGCCCGGCACGGGATTGCCGGACTTGTCCACCACCCGAACCTCCGGCAACGGTTTGAGCACCGCACCGACCACACCTTCGTACTTCTTGCCGTTCAGGAGCGAGACCGCCGCAACCGCACCGGCCTGCCCCGTGGCTTCGACCACAAATCGGGGCATGGCTCGCGCGCTTCCGACCTGGAGGTAGGCTCGCTGGGTGCCCGCCTTCGAGCCCAGCGTCCAGCGCGCGTGTGCCTCACCCAACGAGTCGGTCCGGGACTCGCTCGCGACGATGTTGCCATCATCTCCGGCGGCCCATGCCACCGGCACATCCGCCAGGGCTACACCGCTCGAATCGGTCACCCGAACGGCAACCGGTTCGGCGAGTGCCGATCCCACCCTCGCTTCGAGATGCTCGCTCACCATCGCGATCCTGGTGTTGGCGGCCACCGGCTCGGCTTCGGCCGTCAAGACTGCCGGATTGGCCACACCGTCCGCCGTGATCGAGAGCGTCTGACGCCCGGCCGAGCCCCCCAGGGTCCAGGAAGTTCGAACGATCCCTTGAGGATCAGATGAATCCGTGGTCGGCTCGACGTGCCCTGCTCCCTCATCCAGGATGAATCGCACCGGCACGCCCTCGATGGGACGGCCGCTGCGGGAAACCACCTGGACCAACACGGCCTGAGACACCTTGCGGCCCGCCGGCGCATGCTGCCCATCGCCGGCCAGCACTGTGATTGAGGCCGGCACCGGGTAGACTTCGACGGCCAGCTGGGTCACCAACCCGTCGTACGCGACTGTGAAGCTGGTCTTACCGGGCGCGTTCCCCGTTACGTTGCCCAGGCTGTCCACCATCGCAACGGACGGGTCGGTTGCGCGCCACCGGGCGCTCAACCCCGGGATCTCGTGGCCCCGCGCATCCACCACTTGAGCGGTCGTCTTGCCTCGCTCCCCTTCGGGAATCCGAAAGGCGCTATCACCGATCACTTTGACCGCGGTTGGGACCTGCTTGACGTATACGTGGGTCCGAGCGGTCTTGTCCCCGATAGTCACCATGATGGCGGTCGCGCCGCCACCTCGGGCCACGACCGTGCCTGCGCTGTCCACGGACGCAACCGCCGTATCGGTGGCACCCCAGACGGTCGGGGCGCCCAGGATCGCGTTACCCCGCGCATCAGTCGCAGTAACCGCGAGCTGAATCGTGTCCCCGATCGAGCTCACTGTGTCAGCCAACGGCGAGATGCGCACCGATCGCACCAGCGCGTGGGCCATCGCATCCGTACCCAGGGAATCGATCCCATCGAGCTTGGCCTTGATCGAGTGGGTGTACGACAGGATCGAGACCAGGCCCGCTCCCGCGGATATGACACCAGCGGCCCAGCGCCAGGCATTGCTGATCAGCCCATGCGGGCGTCGCAGGGATGGAGCTATCTCCGCCTTGGAACCCACCACCGGCCCCACCTTACTCCATCCGGTCACAGAGCGGCACCCTCTCCTCTCCGGCCATTTCGCCGTCGCCATCAGTTCTGGGGAGCTCGAGGCCACTCAGTTGGCCCACGAATACCACACAGCTGCGTCCGGGGCGGGCCGTGTGGGTTGCCTTGGCTCGCCAGCCGTTCGCCGTCGCACTCAGGATCTGGAGCTTGATCTCCGGGCTGGCCGGGACCTGGAGGACCTCGACCGAGCCGGCATATATGGCATGCGAGGCCCGGTACTTGTCCTGTCCCGCGACCACATTGCGCAAGGCGTTCTTCAGCATCGACGCGGGCGTCGACTGCCAATTCGCGCTCACGCTCTGAGCTTCAGCCACATGCGGTCGCTCCAGGCTCAAGCCGAGCATGAGAGCGAGCACCGGAATGTGTCGAGCGCGACGCATTGGGTCCTCCTGCACGGAACGCGCATAGGAGATAGGCCTGCGGCAAGCAGCGTACGACGCCACTTCCCGCTCAGCCGCATCCCGATTCCCACCGAACACCTTGGGACACTTTTAGTTTCGGAAGGACGAGTAAATCTCACAATTGATAAGAATCGGACAGCGTCCAACAATCGTTCAGCGTCCCAATCCAACCATCATGAGTTTTTACTGAAGCACGTGAGAGCAGCGAGGTTACCCGGGTGCAGCTTTGGTGCGAGGGTGCAGCGGGTTGCGCTACATCAGTCGATACTTGGGCCCACTGCCCCCTTCGCGAGGTGTCCACCTCGGACCCACCACGTCGGTGGCCTTGCAGTCGACACAGTTCGGCGCATTGACCTTGAGCTCGTCTCCCACTCGCTCGTACACGCCGGCCGGACAGACATGGGTATAGAACTCCGCGACCTCGGGAGGAACATCGCGGCCCACGACCAGGTGCGAGGGGATAGAATCGCGGGTGGCGTTGCCCGACTTATAGACCGCATCCACCTTGCTGAAGGTGATGACGTTGTCAGCCTGGACCGGCACGGTTGGGATGAGGGCTCGAGGCACGGCAGCGTCCTGAGGCATGTCGATCTTGCTGCCGGGAAACCGACCGCCCGTGAGCGTCATCAGTCCGGCTCGAACTCCTCCACCATAGAACCCGTGCTTGAAGGCCAGCCGCATGTTCCGGGTCCGGAACAGGTCTGTGGCGATGTAGCTGTCGTCGACCATTCGATCGTAGGAAGCGAGCGCCTGGGCCGAATGATCGCCGGAAGTAAGGGACGCGAATGCGGACCGCGCGGCAAAGATCCCTGACTGCATGGCGTAGTGAATGCCCTTGAGCGACGGGACATCCACAAAACCGGCTGCGTCTCCGATAATGAGAACACCGTCTCCCGAGCGCCGCTCGGGTAACGAGTAGAAGCCCCCCTCGGGTATGGTCTTCGCTCCCCATTCGAGCAGCTCCCCGCCCTCCAGGTATTCATGAAATAGCGGGTGCAGCTTGAGCCGCTGCAGCAGCAGGTGGACATCGAGATTCGCGTTATGATAGTCCAGCCCCACAACCAAGCCGAGTGCTACTTGATCGGACCCCAGGGGATACATGAAGCTGCCCCCAAAAGCGTCGTTCGGCAGCGGCCAGCCGAGAGTGTGGATGACGCGATCGAGTGGCCTCCTGGTTTGCCACACCTCCTTGACTCCCAAGGCATACAGCTGAGGGTTGGGTGAGCCGATCCGCTGCCACTCACGATACGCCTGGGACAGCAGACCACGGGTACCCTCGGCGATGATCGTCACCTTGGCCGTGAGCTCGGTCGGTTCGGTGTAGGTACTGGTCGGCTTTCCCGACCGATCCAGACCCGAGGGCGTGGTGCGGACGCCCTTTACCGCGTTCCCTTCAACCAGCAACCCGTCCGCGGGAAACCCGGCGAACAGATTCACCCCGCGCTCCTCAGCCCGCGTTCCCAGCCAACGCACGATCTCGCACAGTGATGCTGTATAGAAGCTCGTGTTGTGCATAGTGGGCGGGGTGGGAATCCGCTGAGCTCGCCGCTCCCCGAGGAGATATACCGATTCGGCTTTCACAGCCTGGCGGAACGGCAGATCCGCCAGCTTGACGTCCGGGAACAGCTCGCGGAATGCGCGCGGATTCACTACTGCCCCTGACAGACTGTGCTCGCCCAGGCTCTCAGCCTTTTCCAGAATGCCGATGTTGAGCTCCTGAGCGGCGCTGCCCGTCTCTGTGGCTTGTTGGGCCAGGCGGGCCAGCTCGACAGCACAGGACAGTCCAGCCGGACCGGCACCCACGATCAGAACGTCCATCTCGATGGCCTCCGCGCCGGGTGGCTGCCGGAGAATGAGCCGGTCGAGGGGAAGCGCGGGCTGATATCGAATCGGCAGTATGGTTGCCATGTCCTCTTCTCAGAAGTGAAGCGGCCTAAAACTACTCTTCCTCGGGTCTTCCGAACATCAGCTGTACGATGGCTCGGTCTTCCGGCTGCGCGATGATATGCACGTGGTCTCCCGGCTTGAGGGTGAGCGAGCCCCGCGGCGGGAGGAGCTGGTCGCCCCTCACGACCAACGTCACCGCCGAGCCATCGGGAAGGGGCAGATCATCCAGCGACACCCCATTCACTACCAGTGCTTCATCTATATAAAAGGACATCAGCTCACCCCGAAGCGGCTGGCGCGACTCGATGGCCAGTACTGCCTGAGGCGCCGGCGGCTCCTTGCTCTGGAGTCCGAGCCTTCGGGTGACCCAGGCGACGGTAGCTCCGGGCACCACTGCGCTCGCCACCACGATGAAAAACACCAGGTCGAAGAGACGTCCAGCACCCGGCGCACCCGCCAACACCGGAAAAGTCGCCAGCACGATCGGCACTGCCCCCCGGAGGCCCACCCACCCGATATACAACGTCTCGCGGCGAGGATAGCGGAAGGGCAGAAGACAGAGGGCTACCACCAACGGTCGTATGATGATGGCGAGCAGCAGCGCGATGCCGAGCCCGACGGTGGCGACATCGAGCAGCCGGGATGGGTATACCAACAGGCCGAGGACAAGGAACATACCGACCTGACTCAGCCAGGCGAGTGCGTCGTGCACCCGGAGCAGCCCGGTTCGGTATGGCAGCGGCCCATTCCCTAGTATCAGCCCCGAGAGGTACACCGCCAGAAAGCCGCTGCCGTGTAGCAGCGTTGCCGTGCCGAAGGCAAGCAAGCCCAGCGACAGGCTCATCACCGGATACAATCCGCCACTCGGCAGAGTGAGCTGCCCGAGAAGGTGCCGTCCGCCGTAACCCACCGCCGATCCAACGGCTCCGCCCATCCCGAGCTGGAGCACGATCTCCGCCGGGATGCGAAAGCCGGCCGCGGCGTCGGACTCCAGCAGGTTTTGGGTGAGCACAGTGGTGAGGATGATCGCGACAGGATCGTTGATGCCGGACTCCACCTCGAGCGTCACACCCACCCGGCGCTTGAGCTGGAGCCCACTGCCGCGCAGCACGGCAAACACCGCGGCGGCATCGGTGGAAGAGACCACCGCGCCAAGCAGGAGCGCCTCACGCCACCCTAGCCCCAGCGCGTGCGCAGCGGCCGCTACCAAAGCCGCGGTCCCGGCAACACCCACAGTGGCGAGCACGCCAGCGGGGGCCGCCGCTCGCCGAACCGAAGCCAGTGGCGTATTCAGGCCGCCGTCGAAAAGAATCAACGCCAACGCCAACGTCCCGAGACGAAAGGCGAAACGATAGTCGTCGAAAGCAATCCGCCCCAAGCCTTCGGAGCCGGCCAGCATCCCGACCAGGATGAAGAGGAGTGCGATGGGAACACCGATGCGAGTCGAGGCGCGGCTGAACACCACGCTGACCCCGAGGAGCAAACCGCAGGTGGCGAGCAGGAGGGCCGTGGCTTGTGGCTCGTGGGCGATCATGGCCGACGTTAAGTGGGCAGGGAGCTATGCGCTATACTTCCCTCATGTCCCCCGAATCGCTTGCCGCCGCGCTCGCCCTGATCGGTATCGTCATCCTGGTGTCCTCGCTCCTCTCAGGACTGATCGAGCGAACCGGTGTTCCCCAAGTCGCCATCTTCCTGCTGCTTGGCGCCGTGCTAGGGCCCGCGGGACTGAATCTGGTAAACCTGACGCTCGGCTCGCCTACCCTCCAGTGGATCGCGACGCTGGGCTTGGTGCTGGTGCTCTTCACCGACGCCATCACCATCGATTTGAGCAACGTCGAACGCCCCCGCCGGCTGATGTTGCTCATCCTCGGACCAGCCACGCTGATCCCCGCGGCCCTCATCGCCCTGCTCGCGCGGTTTCTTCTCGGCTTGGACTGGCTCCCTTCCGCCATCCTGGGTGCTGCGCTCGCCTCCACCGATCCGGTCATGCTACGGACGCTGATAAGGCGGACCAGCCTTCCAGCAGGTGTACGCACGGGACTCCGTCTTGAAGGTGGGATCAACGATGTGGTGCTGCTTCCCATCGTGGTCCTGAGCATCCTAGCCCTGACCTCTGAGGGCGGCGCCGCGGAGATGGGGCGCCACGCCGTGGGACTTTTTCTACTGGGCCCCGGGCTCGGCGCCCTGGCCGGGTTTGTTGCGATCACGCTCCTGGAACAGGTGCGGAAGCGGGTCGGCGTTCGGCGGGACTATGAGTCGCTCTACGCCCTCGGTGTGGCGTTCACGGCGTATGCGGCGGCGGAGTCGGTTGGGGGCAGCGGCTTCCTGGCCGCATTCGCCGCTGGCGTCGTCATCGCCAAGCTGGACGTCGAACTGTGCGACTGCTTCCTCGACTATGGCCAGGCCACAGCGGAGATGTTCCTGTTGTTCACCTTCGTGGCGTTTGGGGCCTGGCTCATCTGGACTGGATTCACCGTCGCCGATCCCCGCACCCTCATCTTCGCGCTCCTTGCGCTGTTCGTCCGCACCGCGGTCCTGCTACCGGTACTGGCGCGGGAAGGCTTCGACACTCGCACCCGGCGCATCATCGCCTGGATCGGCGGACCCCGAGGTCTGAGCTCGCTGCTCCTGATCCTGCTCCCGGTCTTTGCCGGCGTTCCGGGCAGTGACCGGCTTTTCAGCATCACTTGCCTCGTGGTCCTGCTGTCGGTGGCGATTCACGGCACCGGCATTGCCTTGTTCCTCCGGAAGAGCGAGGGAACAGCGCCCGACACCATTGAGGTCACCGACGCGCCGGTCACGCGAGAGCCGGTCGTTGAGGAACGGGTACCCGAGCGTATCACACTCGAGGAGCTGGAACAGCACCGCCGCTCCGGCGAGCCGGTGATAGTGGCCGACGTCCGAACCGACCGGAGCTACCAGGCCGACAATCTCAAGGCGGCCGGCGCCATCCGGCTACCACCCGATGATGCGGTCCGCCGAGCTCGAGAGCTCGGGCTGGACCGCCGCGCCACGATCGCCCTCTACTGTGCGTGAAAGGACGAAGCCACAAGCGCCCGGGTGGCGCGAGAGCTTCGGACGGCAGGTTGGCACAAGGCTCGAGCCCTGGTGGGTGGCTGGGCCGAGTGGCAACGGCGCGGTCTTCCCACTGAGGTGAGAGCGATGCCCACCGTGGCATAGCGGTTGCCTGCCGGACCTCCAAGTCCGGGCCGCGTGATCCGTGTCGGCTCGGAGCAATCCCCTGAAAGCATTTGAGCGCCCACGAGATAAGGGCCTTTCACGAGCGGCCGGGCCGTACGGCCGCGCGCCACTGCTCCCGCACTTGGAGGCGGAACCCATGCGTGTCCTGCAATTCGCGAAGCGACCGGTGCTGATGCTGGCGGCCGTAGCCGTCGCCCTGCTCGGGTGTAGCGGCAGTTCGGAGCCGACCGTCCCGTTCAACCCGACCGGCGCCAGCGATGACATGGCTGCCGCCGGCTCCGCGTTTAATTCCGATGTCTACGCCAGCTTCTCCTCTCTCAGCATTCTGTTTGACGGCGCCATCGGAGCTCCGCTGGTTTCCGGATCCGCGGCGGCCCTCGACATCCGGCGCACGACTTCGACGCCTCAGGGGGCCATGGCGCGGAGCGCGGATCTCATCCGGCGGATGATGCCTCACACGGCCAGCGGCAGCACGGGAAGCGTGAGTCAGGTGATCGCGCCCGGAGTGGCCGGCAAGACCTTCGTCTATAGCGGCGGGACGTACGTGATGTCGGACATCGCGGGCGCACCGGGGAACGGCGTTCGCTTCATGCTCTATGCAATCGATCCAGTGACGCTGCTGCCCGTCGCGCCCCTGGTAGAAACTGGATACGTGGACCTCATCGACCTCAGCACAAGCACGACCAGCGCAGCGCGCGTCCTTGTGGTCTCGCAGGGGGTGACCTATCTCGACTACCGCGTCACCTCGACCTCGACCGCGACCAGTGGGCGGGTCTCGGTGACCGGGTTCATCACCAACGGCGAGGTGGAGGCGACCTTTAATCTTCGGGCGACGCTGACGGCGTCCGGGCTGTCGCTGGTACAGTCCATCGACATCCCCAGCCGGAACCTCTCCGTCGACCTGACCATGAACCTGACCGGGACGACCACGGAAACCAGCACGATCTCCATGACGCTGGACATGCGGGGCCAGAACGGGTGGGTCCGGCTGACCGGAAACTTTACGTCGACCGGCGGAACCCTGAGTGTGTTGGTGAATGGCAGCACGTTCGCCACCATCACGGAGACCAACGGCAGTGATCCGGTGATCACGGGTGCGAATAGCCAGCCGCTCACGCCCGAAGAGGAGCAGGCCTTGGCGGACATCTTCAACTTCGCGGGCGGCACCTTCACCGCGTTCGATCAGTTGGTGGCGCCGGTTGGGACGATTGTCAGCTAGAGGCGTGAGACGTGAGATGAGGTAATAGCCGATCTACCAGAAGCGGGGGTGACTCGACAACATCTCGTCGGGTCACCCCCGCTCAGTTTTATCGCTAACCTCACTGCTGGCCGCTTCCTTTACCGCTCCATCCATCCCTTCCCTCCGACCAGCTCTCGCACCAGGTCCTCACTGGTACGGTCGGCTGCCTCCGCCGCGAAGTTGGTCACGAGGCGATGGCGCAGGACCGAGGCCGCCACGGAGCGCACGTCGTCGAGATCAGCCATCGGACGGCCTGCGATGGCCGCGCGTGCCTTTGCCCCCAGCACCAGATATTGAGAAGCCCGGGGGCCGGCTCCCCACTCCACGTATTCCTTGATGAACCCAGGGGCCTCCGCGTCACCCGGCCGAGTCATCCGGGCGAGAGTAACGGCTGCCCGGATCAGCGACCGGGAGACGGGAATCCGCCGCACCAGCGCCTGCATCGCCAGCACCGACTGGGCGTCGAGCACCGGATGGAGCCCGGCCCTCGCGGTGCCGGTGGTTTGCTCCACGATGGCTTCTTCTTCGGTCCGGCTGGGATAGTTCACCCGGAGCTCGAGCATGAAGCGGTCGAGCTGGGCTTCGGGCAGCGGATAGGTGCCCTCCTGCTCGATGGGATTTTGCGTCGCCAGAACAAAGAAAGGATCGGGCAATCGGTAGGTTGTGCCGGCCGCAGTGACCTGGTGCTCCTGCATGGCTTGCAACAGGGCAGCCTGGGTCTTCGGCGGGGTGCGGTTGATCTCGTCGGCCAATACCACGTTGGCGAAGATCGGGCCCTGTACAAAGCGGAAGCTCCGCTTGCCTGTGGTCAGGTCCTCTTCGATGATGTCGGTCCCCGTGATGTCACTCGGCATCAGGTCCGGAGTGAATTGCACCCGGTTGAAGGTGAGATGCAACGCCTCGGCCACAGTCTGCACCATCAGAGTCTTGGCTAGACCTGGAACCCCGATAAGGAGCGCGTGCCCCCCCGCAAGAATGGCGGTGAGGATGCCGTCGACGATCTCCTCCTGACCGACGATTCGCTGTCCCACCTGGGTGCGGAGTCGATCGACCGCGCTCACCAGGCGCTCGAGCTGCTGGACGTCGTCGTGGGGCGGAGCCTGAGTGACAGTCATGTGCGCTCTACGTTGATGTGATCCTGAGATTTACCCGGATCGGGGAAACGACGCCAGCCGGGATCTGGGTGGCGCATGCTCTCAGAAAAACTCCCGATAACCTCTCCCTTTTTCTGCTTGCGAAAAATTTCACAAGCGGGTAGGTTAGCGCCGTGAAATCGCTTGAGCCCCACGGGCAGAAGAGTCCCGGGCCCATGCGTTATGCTGGCCTGGGCATACAGCTCGCCGTGAGTCTGTTGCTGTTCGTGTGGGTCGGCCAGTGGGCCGACCGAAAGCTCGGGACTGGAGGCTTGTTCACCATCGTCGCGGCTCTGCTCGGCTTCGGTGGTACCATGTACTCCGTGATCCGCAAGTTGAACAAGGAAGGGAACGACAAGTGACGGCGATCGACAGCCATCCCGACCGGTTCCACCGGGGTCGGCACTACCTCCTCGGTATGGGAGCACTGGCCCTGTTCTCGGTAGGATTCCTCGCGTTCGCGCCGCCTGACTGGAGACCGCCCATCATCCTGGCATTGGGTCTGGCCATGGCGGTTCAGGTGCCGTTGGGAAGCTGGCTGTTGGCTACGCTCGGCACCGATCGCTTTCTTCCGGTGTGGGTTCTTGGCATGCTGGTCCGGCTGGTACTGATTGCTCTGGCTGGACTCCTGGTCTTCCCCGCTCTTCATTGGCCCACTGCCCCGGGTCTCATCACCCTGGTTCTCCTCTTGATGGCCTCGTTGGCTCTCGAGGGTCTGGTGCTCGTGTTCGAGTTCCGGGAGCCGAACGTCCGATGATGCGCCTGGTCCGAGGCGGAGCTCTCGGGATCATGCTGATGCTGCTCGGCAGTGGGGCCGCCGCCGCTCAGGTCGCTCCAATCCAGCGTGAGGCCTTCAAGTCCGCACAGGGGGAGCACAAGGCGAGTGAGCGCGAGGTGGACGTGATGGAACACCTGGCCAACTCTCACGTGATCGAGATCCCCTGGTTCAACGACCGCTACACTTACGAGATCCAGCTGCCGCGGATTCCACCGATCCACGTGGGTTCGGTCTCGATCGATCTCTCGCCCACCAAGCACTCGGTGTTTGTCGTCCTGGCGGCGCTCCTGGTCGCGCTCGTGTTCGTGACCTCCGCGCGCTCGATCGCGCGGGCGCAAGCTGAGGGACGTCCGCCCAGAGGGTTTGCGGGGGCTATTGAAGCGATGACGCTCTATCTGAGGCAGGAGTACATCCTGCCCAATGTGGGGCCTCATGGCGACGGCTACGTGCCCTACCTGCTCACCGTGTTCTTCTTCATTCTGGCGTGTAATCTCCTGGGACTGCTGCCCTGGGGAGCCACGCCCACGGGAAACATCGCGGTCACCGGCGCGCTCGCGCTCCTCGCTTTTGTAGTCATCGAGATTGCGGGCATGCGGTCGCTGGGAGCTAAGGGCTATCTCAAGACCATCTTCTATCTCCCGCCGGGTCTCCCGACTTTCATGAAGCCGATCATGCTGGCGGTCATGACCCCGATTGAGTTGATCGGCAAGCTGGCCAAGCCGTTCGCGCTGGCGGTCCGACTCTTCGCCAACATGACCGCGGGTCACGCGCTGGTGCTCGCGCTCATCGGGCTCACCTTCACCTTCCAGAGTTATCTGGTCGGGATCGGCGCCTCGGCGATGGCGACGGCGGTCATGCTGCTGGAGCTGTTCGTCGCCTTTCTTCAGGCATTTGTCTTCATGCTTCTGACCGCGGTGTTCATCGGGCTCATGCGGGCGGAGCATTAGAGGCGGGGAAGCAGGGAAGCTGGGAAGCTGGGAGGCGGGGAGGTGGGAAGGCAAAAAACGATCTGGATCGGCATGCGCTCCTGCCGACCCAGTGTAGTCCGCCGGGCGGCGGACGAATCCCGCTGTTTCGAGAATCCTGCTCGAAACGCTGGCGGGTACCGGTTCAGGGCCGTAGGGGAGAGTCGGCCCGCGCCGGCGAGCGCAGCTGGTTTGGTCTCCCGCTCAAGCACATGGAGTCGATCATGTTGGATATGGCATTGCTGATTCAGGCGGCTGAGACCGCCGGCCGCGGGTATGGGATGATCGGAGCTGGACTGGGCGCAGGCTTGGCCGTCATCGGCGCGGGTGTGGGTATCGGCCGGATCGGCGGCTCGGTCGCCGAAGGCATGGCCCGACAGCCGGAGAACAGCGCGCGGATCCAGACCGGCGGACTGATCTTCGCGGCTTTGGTCGAAGGCGTCGCGCTGTTCGTCGCGGTCATCGCGCTGCTGATGCAGGGGAAGATTACCTTTTGATGTAAGCTCTCGACTCTCTCGACCCCTACAGGAGTTGTCATGGTTGCAGTGATGCTCAGCCTCCAGCAGGAACACGCTGCCAGCGGACCGCTGGTGGTGAACGGCGGGTTGGTCATCTGGACCCTCGTGGTGTTCGGCCTGCTGCTTTTCATTCTTAAGAAGTGGGCCTGGCCACCGATGGTGGCCGCGGTGGAGGCGCGGGAGAAGGCCCTCGAGGCGATGCTGGCCGAAGCCGAGCGAAACCGGGCCGAATCGGCCCGGCTCCTGGCCGAGCACGAGCGGTTGATCGCCGAGGGAAGGACTGCGGCGCACAACCTCCTGGTTGACGCCAAAGGGGTCGCCGAAAGGGAGCGCGCTGTAGCCCTGGAGAAGACGCGGCAAGAGCAGGAAGAGCTGCTGGCCCGCGCCCTCCGCGACATCGCCTCGGAGCGCGACCGTGCCATCGAGGAGCTCCGGCGGGAGGCGGTGGACGTGTCCTTGGCTGCGGCATCCAAGTTGATGGGCCAGCGGCTCGACTCCGACAGCGACCGAAAGCTGGTGCAGGAGTACCTTGCCACCCTGGATCTGCACCATTGAAAAACGAGATCGTCGCCCGCAACTATGCGGAGGCGCTCTTCGAGCTGGCTGAGCGCAGCGGGAATGTGGAGTTCTACGCCGATCTGATCGATGCCGTGGCCGCCGCGGTCGAGACCACGCCGCGGGTGCAGGCTGTACTGATGTCGCCCCGAGTCCCGAAATCGGAAAAGGCTCGGATTCTGGCCGATGCACTACAGGCAGCCCCACGCGAATTTGGCCTCTTCCTTCAGGCGCTGGTCAGACGGGGCCGGCACCGGATCCTCCGGGAGATCGCTACCCAGTACCTCGTCTTTCTGGATCAGAAGCTCGGCCGAGTGCGCGCCGGAGTGACTCTGGCTCGCGCGCCGGATGATACTCAAAAGCGTACGATTCAGGATATGTTGAGCCGGCAGATGAAGAAGCAGGTGATTGCCGCCTACTCGATCGATCCCGAGATCCTGGGCGGAGCCGTCATCCGGGTCGGCGATCGGGTGCTCGACGGCTCGTTACGCCGAAGGATGACCAAACTTCGGAGGCAGTTGCTGGCGCGATAAGGCTCGAAGCGCCTGGGTCTCGATGCAAATCGGTCGCTCGTTCCGTCCTATGCCTTGACCGCGGGTTGTTTTGCGCTTGGCACACTGAGCCAGGGTGCCATGCACGACTGCAGCATGGCAGCGGATCCGCATACCCCCACGGCCCACGCAGCTACCCCGACCCACGCCCATAGTCACGGCAGCCCGGTGTCCGGCGCTCTCCGCTGCGCCTTCCATCTTTGCTGCGCCAATCTGGTCTCGGTGGATCTCTCCACCACTCCGGCGATTTTGTGGGTCGTAACCCCAGAGAAATCTCAGCTTCGACCAGCTCATCGCCGCACCCCACGGCCGGATCGCTCATCTCCTTCCCTTCGCGAACCCACCTCCACTCTTCTCAAACTGAATTCCCCACTGGCCGAGTGATCCTCGACCGGATAGTTCAGTTCCCTCGTAAGCAGACGCCCTGAAGTGTCGCCCAGCCCTCTGTGCTCGGATGGCGCGGCAGGGGATCTCAGTGGCATGGGTATATGGGTTTTGGAAAAAGCGAGCCGGCGGCGTCTCAGCCGCGGTCGTTATCATCGGGCTTCTTCTCCCGGCTGGCGGAAAGATCAGCGCACAGACGCAGGATTCGACTCAGGCCGAACGGGATACAACCCGCGGCCCTTCACCTTTGTTGCCGGGCAGACGGTTCGGGTTCGGCTCAAGTTCGTCAATTCCCAAGGCGAAGACCTGGACATCGTGGAGAGTGAGCATTGCGCTGGTCTGACGTTCGATCCCGGCTCGCTTGCCACCGCCACCCGGCTCTCCACCAACCATTATCAGCTCGACGTCACCGGCCAGGCCCCCGGCTCGGGGACCCTTCAGGTAAGCTTTGGGCACGATGAGCTGGCCGACGAGCACACCTTTCCGGAAGGTGCCGTGACCGTCACACCGTAACCGGAAGCCACTCCAATCCTTCAGCTTTTCCCAGCCTACCGGGTTGTAATCGGTTTCCGGCCCGGGTTATGCTGCCAGGTATTCGGGAGCGCGCATTCGAGTGTCTGAAATCGGCAGGGCCGCGCACTGCATCCGCCGGAGCCGCATTTAAGGAAGCCAAGAAGGAGTGGGATCATGCTCGCACCCTGGAACAGGGCGCACCCCCTTGTCATCGTTCTAACCGCCGTTGCCGCAGCAGGTTGTAAGGACAACGGTCTTACGACACCGTTTACCGCCGATGCAGTCTCGGCCGACATAGGAGCCAGTGCCAGGGACGAGGTGGAAGCTACGGTCAATGCCTTGACCCTTCCCGCCAGCCTGACTCCCCTCGGAACCACGAAGGAGGCCGGAAACCCGGCCACCTCATGTGTCGCTCCGTCAACGCCGACCGACACCGATGGGGACGGCGTGCCCGATGATGCCACGTACGTTTTCACCGCCCCACCCTGCCGCTTCACCGGCTGGCGCGGCGGCACCATGGACATCGTGGGCTCACTGCAGGTGCAAGACCCGGCCCCGACCGGCGCCGGCTTTGGTTACGACGCCACGCTCACCGCGCTCCGATTCCGGTTCACCGGTCCGGACCCTGACGTCATCTTCGACGTGGAACGGAACGGCACTCGAACTCTGAGCGGCTCGGTAACCGGGCTTCTCCTCACGACCGACCTCCAACTCCGCCGCACCTTTTCCGGCAAGCCAGACGCGAACATCGACCAGCAGTGGACGGTGAACTATACCCCGGCGAGCCAACTCCAGATCAATGGCCCGCTCAACAGCGGCACGCTGAGCATTGCTGGCACTTTCAATTGGACTCGAGGTGACGAGAACATGGCGCTCACCGTCACCACCCCGACGCCGCTGCACTACAACGCGGACTGTACCGACACGGTGCAACGAATCGATGCCGGCGAGATGCACCTGGCCGGAGACTTCAGCGACACCAACGGCTTCGTCCGGGTGCGGTGGACCGCATGCGGGAAGGATCCAAGCTTCGGGTTTGGCATAGAGGGTGGGTAAGGGATAGGCGGGCCCGCGAAGGACGTTTCGAGTACCCGTCTGGCTGTTACTTTCGAACCATGTCTCCCAACCTGTCATCCCCCAGCCCGACCGCGGCAACCCTGGGGCGGATTGGTCTGCCCCAACCCATTAAACAGCTCGCCTCCGAGTCATGGGATGTCATCGTCGTTGGTGCGGGCCACAACGGCCTGGCCTGCGCCGCCTATCTGGCGCGAGCGGGCCGCCGGGTTCTGGTGCTCGAGGCGCGCGAACGCGTCGGGGGCGCCTGCACCCTGGAAGAGACCTGGCCCGGCTTCCGGGTATCACCCTGCGCCTATGTCTGCGGCTTACTCCACCCGCTCATTATCGAGGAGCTCGGATTAGTCACCCGAGGGTTCGAGTGGCACGCCGCCTATCCCGGTCTCTTCGTGCCCTTCGAGGATGGGCGAAGCGTTCAGCTCTGGGGAGATGATGAGCGCGCGGAGGCCGAGGTACGGCGGTTTGCTCCCGGCAGCCTGGACGGATGGCGTGCCATGCACGATCTCAAGCAACGGGTCCGAGATGCACTGCGTCCCGCCGGCGGGGATGATCTATGGATCGGACCAGCTCCGACGCGGCAAGAGATCGAGGCGCGCTTGGGCTGGAATCGGGACGCAATTGGCCTCCTGTTCGAGTGGTCCATGGTCGAATTGGTGGAGCGCTATCTCGAGGACGAGCGGCTGCAGGAGGCACTGCTGGGCCAGGGAGTCATCGGCACCAACGCTACCCCCGATGCACCGGGGACTGCCTCGATTCACTTCCATCATGCTTCGGGCAGGATGGGCGGGATCCCTGGAATGTGGGGCTACGTAAAAGGCGGGATGGGGCTGGTGTCGTTTCTCCTGTGTGACATCGCGCGGGAATCTGGCGCCACGGTCGCCGCCGGCGTTCCCGTAGGTCGGATCATTCCAGGAGAAGGCGTGGAGCTGGAGGGCGGCGAACGTCTTCGTGCTCCGGTGATCGTGTCGAACGCGGATCCGCGCACCACGCTCCTGCTCCTGGGAACGTCGGCTGACCGGTCCTGGCAACGGCGCGTCGAAGGAATCCCCATCACGGGATGCACTGCCAAGATCACCGTCGCCTTGAAGGAACTTCCGAACTTCCGGGCTCGGCCCGGCACCGCGGAGCAGCATCACCTGGGCCAGGTAAACACTCCGCTGACCAAGGCTGCCTGGCGGACTCATCATCGGACCGCTGCAGCGGGCGAATTACCGGAGCGCCTCTGGACCGAACTCTACTTCCAGAGCTCGCATGATCCCAGCGTCGTGCCGGATGGTCAGCACGTCATGAGCGTATTCGCCCAGCCGGTTCCGTACGCGTTTCGGGAGGGCGATTGGGATAGCCGGCGAGAGGAGGTGGCCCGGGTAGCACTCGGCTCGATCGGGCGTTTCTGTAGCAACATTCCGGACGCCGTGCTGCAGCTCAAGGTCATGGGTCCTCCCGACATCGAGCGGGAGACCGGCCTCAGCGGCGGACACATCTTTCAGGGCGAATGTCTGCCGGAGTACATGTGGGACCAGCGGCTCACCCCACGGACCCCGATGCCGGGCGTCTTTCTATGCGGGGCGGGCACCTATCCGGGCGGCAGTGTGATCGGCATCAATGGCCGCAATGCGGCGATGGAGGTGCTTGGATCGGCCGCAGACTGAACTTTCGTCGTACCACGGCGCCGCTTCCCTCGGTCCTCGCGGCACTAATGATTTCCCCGTCCCTCCAGGATCTCTCCGCCCCCATCAACCGCTGGTCAGGCTCGATCGGCGTCTCCAGGATGGGGAGCGGTGGCCACTTCATCTCCACGCGGGGAATAAGCCCGGCCAAGGTAACACGGATGCAGGGGGATGTGACAAATGACCTTGTTCTCCGGTGACCCACCCACCAGTTTGCCTGTTACCAGAACGTATGATCCGGCCAGGAGGTCATAAGCATGAGTCTGCCAGACGTACGTAGCGCTCCCAGCATCCTCGTCGTCGACGATCAGCCGAGTGTGCGGCGCATGGCCCACCGCCTGCTGAGCGAATGGGGTTTTCGGGTTTTCGAGGCCGAGAACGGTGAGGAGGCCCTGGAAGTGCTCCAGACCGTCCGGACTCCGATTCAGCTGGTAATCGTGGATGTGGTGATGCCGATGTTGGATGGAGTGGAGGTGACCCGCGAGATCCAGCGATTGTGGCCCGGCCAACGTACCTTATATATGTCGGCGCATCCAGCCGAGATTCTGGCGCAGCACGGCCTCACTGAGTTGGATGCCGTCTTCCTGGCAAAGCCGTTTACCCGCGATGAGCTACTGACCAAGGTCAGCGAGGCACTGTCCCGGCCCCGTCAGGCTTCTTCCTCCGAGCTCCGCAAGCTATCGTAACCGAAGTTCTTTAGGTCCGGCTCTTTCCCAGCGTGAAGTAGAACGTCGCTCCCTGGCCCACCAATCCCTCCGCCCAGAGCCGCCCGCCGTGACGGTGGACGATGCGCTGCACGGTGGCCAGCCCGATCCCGTTGCCCGGGAACTCACCTTGCGGATGGAGTCGCTGAAATGGGCCGAAAAGACGATCGGCGTAGGTCATGTCGAACCCGGCTCCATTGTCCCGCACAAAATAGGTAGGCTCCCCACTCTGCTGAGTCACGCCGAACTCGATCCTCGCCTGGGGTTCCTTTCCGGTGAACTTCCAGGCGTTATCCAACAGATTCTCCAGCACGATCTTGAGCAGTTGACCGTCGCCGGAGACAATCACCCCTGGCCGAATCTTGATCTCCACCTTCCGCTGGGAATCGGCTTCCTGCAACCGGCTCACGATCAGCGTGACGATACTGCTGAGCTCGACCTCCTGCTCTCGCAGCTCCGCCCGGGTCACCCGTGACAGATAGAGCACATCGTCGATGAGCTGCGACATGTGCCGGCTGGCTTCCCGGATGCGCTCGAAGTATTGCCGACCCGCCGGATCCAATCGCTCACCCTGGCTTTCGAGAACGGCACGGCTGAAGCTGTCGATCCGCCGGAGCGGAGCGCGGAGGTCGTGCGAGACCGCATAGCTGAAGCTCTCGAGCTCCCGATTCTTGTGCTCCAGGTCACGCACCAACTCCGCCCGGGCTTCCGCCAGCTCGCTGGCCGCCTGCTCGGCCTCCGCTAAGAGCTCGGTCTGCCGCCGAAGCAGCGCGTTCTTCTTGGCCAATTCCACGAAAACAGCCACCTTCGAGCGCACGAACTCCGGCACCACCGGCTTGATCAGGTAGTCCACTGCGCCCACGGCGTAGCCTCGGAATGCCTGAGTCTGAGAATTATCCCCGGCGGTAAGGAACAAGATCGGAGTGTGGCGGGACTTCTCCCGCTGCCGGATCAGCTCCGCAGTCTCGAAGCCGTCCATCTCCGGCATCTTGACGTCCAGCAGGATCACAGCGAACTCGTGGGTCAGGAGCCACTTCAGCGCTTCTCGCCCGGAATCCGCCTTGATCAGATTTTGCCCCAGGCTCTGGAGCATGGCCTCCATGGCAACCAGGTTGGCCGGTTGGTCGTCCACGAGGAGGATATTGACTTTGTCAATATCCTCCGGCTCGGAAGATGGAAAGCTGGCAAGCTGGGACGCGCTCTCGGCTTCTGTGGCAGTCTTACTATCCACGTCTGACCTCCTAGCGTCCCCGCCTCCCTGCTTCCCCGCTATCGGTAGAGCCATACTCGGAGCAGCGACAGCAGTTGATCCATATCGACCGGTTTGGCGATATAGTCCGACGCGCCGGCCTCGATGCACTTCTCCCGGTCGCCTTTCATTGCCTTCGCGGTCACGGCGATAATGGGAATGTTGCGGAACTTCGGCATCTCTCGAATGGCCCGCATGGTTTCATAGCCGTCCATCTCGGGCATCATCACATCCATCAGGACCACATCGACGTCCGGAGTCTCCTGAAGCCTGGTGATACCGTCTCGACCGCTTTCCGCATAGACCACCTTCATCTCGCTCCGTTCGAGGAACGTGGTGAGCGCGAAAATGTTGCGGACGTCGTCGTCGACCACCAGTGCTTTGCGGCCGGTGAGCGTCGGGTCGGTGCGATGAAGCTGCTCCAGCATGTGGCGCTTGGACTCCGGCAGCCGTTCGGTAACCCGGTGCAGGAAGAGGGCGGTTTCGTCCAGTAGGCGCTCCGGAGACTGAGCGTCCTTGATCACCACCGACTCGGCCATACGGCGGAGCTCGGCTTCCTCCCGTTTGCTGAGCTGCTTACCGGTGTACACGATGATCGGAAGCTTTCGGAGGCCAATCTCTCCTTTAACCCGGGTGATGAGTTGGAAACCGGTCATATCGGGGAGGCCTAAATCGAGCACCATACAGTCGAAGGATTCGCGCTGGAGCGCCTCGAGCGCATCGGCTCCGGTGGTAACCGCGGTGGTCTGCACATCGCCGTTCCCGATCAGCTCGGCGATGCTCTGTTGTTGCGTCTCGTCGTCTTCCACCACCAGCAACCGCTTGACCGGACGATCGACGAACTCGTGCAGAGTGGTGAGAGCCTGGGACAGAGATTCCCGGGTGGCCGGCTTGGTCATGAAGTCGATGGCTCCCAGGCGGAGGCCCCGCTGCCAGTTCTCCTCGACCGAGATGATGTGCACCGGTATGTGCCGGGTGGACGCATCGTGCTTGAGCCGGTCCAGAATGGTCCAGCCGTCGGCATCCGGCAACCGAAGATCGAGGGTCACGGCCGTCGGCTGATACTCCCGCGCCAGGTTCAGGGCTCGATCGGCCGTCTGTGCCACCAACCCCTTGAATCCGCGTTCCCGGGCCAGATCCAACAGGATCTCGGCAAAGTTGGGATCGTCTTCCGCGATGAGCAGGATCCGGTCGCCTTCCTCGATCTGACCCCGATCATCGTTCACCGCCCGGTCCACGACCGGCGCGAGCACGACGCGGGAGCTGGCTGTGATCATCGGCTTGGCTTCAGTCATGGTGGCCGTGCCGCTGCCGTCCACGTCGACCGGCTGGCTCTCGACCGGCTGCGCCGGGTAGATCAGCGGCAGATAAAGCGTGAAGGTGCTGCCGGCCCCCGGGGTGCTCGCGATCTGGATCTCGCCGCCGAGAAGCCGGGTGATCTGCCGGCTGATGGAGAGCCCGAGGCCGGTGCCGCCGTACTTGCGGCTGGTTCCGGTGTCGCCCTGCTGGAACGCCTCGAAGATGACCGCGTGCTTCTCCTTGGGAATGCCGATACCGGTGTCGGTCACCGAGAAGGCGATCACCGTATTGGCCCCGTTGAGAATCTCCTGCTCCGGGTTCCACCCGCTGGTCGCCACGCTGGCCTTGAGCGACACGCCTCCCCGCTCGGTGAACTTGAAGGCGTTGGACAAGAGGTTCTTGAGCACCTGCTGCAGCCGCTTGGTATCGGTCTGCATCGCGGGCGGCAGCGCTGGGTCGAGGTCCACCTCGAACTGCAACCCCTTCAGATCGGCGACCTGCCGGAATGTGCTGTCCACGAACTTGCGCACTTCGGCGAATGGAACGGTGGTGATGTCCACCGCCATCGTACCGGACTCGATCTTGGACAGATCGAGAATGTCGTTGATCAGATCCAGCAGGTCCGAGCCCGAGCTGTGGATCGTCTGGGCAAACCCGACCTGCTTGGTGGTGAGGTTCCCGTCGGCATTCTCGCTCAGGAGCTGCGAGAGGATGAGCAAGCTGTTGAGCGGGGTCCGGAGCTCGTGCGACATATTCGCCAGGAACTCCGACTTGTACTTGGAGATGAGGGCCAGCTGCTCCGCCTTCTCTTCCAGTGCCACCTTGGCCTGCTCCACCTCCTTGTTCTTCTGCTCCACCTCCGCCTTCTGGCTCGCCAGCAGCTGCGCCTTGTCCTCCAGCTCCAGGTTGGTCTTCTGGAGCTCGTCCTGCTGGCTCCGGAGGAGATCTTCCGACTTCTGCAGCGAGCGGGTTTGTTGCTCCAGCCGTTTATTGGTTTCGGTGAGCGCCTCCTGCTGCGACTGCAGCCCCTCGGTGAGAGCCTGCGACTGCTTGAGCAGCTCCTCGGTCCGCATGTTGGCTTCGATGGTGTTGAGCACGATACCGATGCTCTCGGCCAGCTGCTCCAGGAAGGTGAGCCGGATCTCGTCGAAGGTGTCGAACGTCGCCAGCTCCAGCACCGCCTTGACCTCGCCCTCGAAGAGCACCGGCAACACCACGATGCTTCGGGGCGGAGCCTCGCCCAGACCGGAGCTGATCTGGATGTAGTCCGTCGGCACTTGGTTGATGAGCAGCATCCGCCGTTCCACGGCGCACTGACCCACCAGTCCCTCTCCCAGCTCAAACTGGCTGGACACGTCCTTCCGGTCCTTGTAGGCGTAGCTCGCCAGCAGCTTGAGCCTGGGCTGTTCGCTCCCGGTCTCGACCACGTAGAACACGCCGTGGTGCGCGGTGACCAGTGGCGCGAGATCGCTCAGGATGAGCTGGGAGACCGCCGCCAGATCGCGCTGGCCCTGAAGCGTCCGGCTGAACTTGGCCAGGTTGGTCTTGAGCCAGTCCTGCTCCATGTTCTTTCGCGTGGTGTCGCGGAGGTTCCGGATCATCTCGTTGATGTTGTCCTTGAGCTCCGCCACCTCACCCTGGGCCTCGACCGCGATGGATCGGGTCAGGTCGCCCTTGGTTACCGCGGTGGCGACTTCGGCGATAGCGCGCACTTGAGTCGTGAGGTTGGCCGCCAATTGGTTCACGTTGCCGGTGAGGTCGCGCCAGATGCCGGCGGCACCAGGCACGCGGGCCTGACCTCCCAGCTTGCCGTCGATGCCGACCTCGCGGGCCACGTTGGTGACCTGGTCGGCGAAGGTGGCCAGCGTCTCGGTCATCCAGTTGATGGTATCGGCGAGGGTCGCGATCTCGCCCTTCACCTCCACTCGGAGCTGCTGCTTGAGATCGCCGTTGGCCACGGCGGTCACCACCTTGGCGATACCACGTACCTGGGCGGTGAGGTTGGCCGCCATCGAGTTCACATTGTCGGTCAGATCCTTCCAAACACCCGCCACGCCGGTCACCTGGGCCTGGCCGCCGAGGGTGCCTTCGGTACCGACCTCGCGGGCGACACGGGTCACCTCGGAGGCGAAGGAGTTGAGCTGGTCCACCATGGTGTTCACGGTGTTCTTGAGCTCCAGAATCTCGCCCTGTACGTCCACCGTGATCTTCTTGTTCAGCTCGCCGCGCGCCACCGCGGTGGTTACGTCCGCGATGTTGCGCACCTGCGCCGTCAGGTTGCCCGCCATGTAGTTGACGTTGTCCGTCAGATCCTTCCAGGTGCCGGCCACACCTTTCACGTAGGCCTGTCCGCCGAGCTTCCCTTCGGTACCCACCTCGCGAGCCACGCGGCTGACTTCCGAGGCGAACGCGTTGAGCTGGTCCACCATCGTGTTGATGGTGTCTTTGAGCTCGAGAATCTCGCCCTTCACGTCGACGGTGATCTTCTTGGACAGGTCACCATTGGCGACGGCCGTGGTCACCTGCGCAATGTTACGCACCTGGGCCGTCAGGTTCCCGGCCATCGAGTTCACGTTATCAGTCAGGTCCTTCCACACGCCCGCGACACCGGTCACCTGCGCCTGACCGCCCAGCCGCCCTTCGGTACCCACTTCGCGGGCCACGCGAGTCACTTCCGACGCGAAGGAGTTGAGCTGGTCCACCATGGTGTTGATGGTGTTCTTGAGCTCCAGGATCTCGCCTTTCACGTCCACGGTGATCTTCTTGTTCAGCTCGCCGCGCGCAACAGCGGTGGTCACGTCCGCGATGTTGCGCACCTGCGCTGTCAGGTTCCCGGCCATGGAGTTGACGTTGTCGGTCAGGTCCTTCCAGGTGCCCGCCACACCCTTCACTTGCGCCTGGCCGCCGAGCTTCCCTTCCGTGCCCACCTCGCGGGCCACACGGGTAACCTCGGAGGCAAAGGAGTTGAGCTGGTCCACCATGGTGTTGATGGTGTTCTTGAGCTCGAGGATCTCGCCCTTCACGTCTACGGTGATCTTCTTGTTCAGCTCGCCGCGCGCCACCGCGGTCGTGACCTCGGCGATGTTGCGGACCTGCGCCGTCAGGTTGCCCGCCATGGAGTTCACGTTGTCGGTCAGGTCCTTCCAGGTCCCGGCGACGCCCTTCACGTTCGCTTGCCCGCCCAGCTTCCCTTCCGTGCCCACCTCGCGGGCCACCCGCGTCACTTCGGAGGCGAAGCTGTTGAGCTGGTCCACCATCGTGTTGATGGTGTTCTTGAGCTCCAGGATCTCGCCTTTGACGTTGACGGTGATCTTTGTCGAAAGATCGCCTTTGGCCACGGCCGTGGTTACCTCGGCA
>DASSED010000175.1:0-4349 GCA_035695405.1 Gemmatimonadales bacterium | reverse complement strand
CCTCAAAGGTCACACCCTTTCCCGGCTGACGGAGTACTCCGGCTTGGAAGGTTTGACGAATCTAGGGAGCCCGGCCGGGAGCGTCAACGTTGCCTTGGCGTAAGTCATAGCCACTATGTACCTTGCATCAATGCTTCTCATCCGATGTCCAGCGGCCTGCGTGATCCTGCTGACCGCGGCGGGATGCTCCCGGCCAGCCCGCCAGCCCATCGACAGCTCATATCTCGAATCTGCGGCACTCCCGGTTCCGCCCACCCCAACTGATTCACAGTTGCCAGCGCGCCGAGACCCGATCGCCCTGAACGTGGTGTATCCTGCTGCCACTGACCTGGTTCGGGTCCAGGATTCGAGCTTCCTGTTTGGCTCAGTGTCCAGCGCCGCGGTGCGGCTCACGATCAATGGCACGCCGGTGCGCGTCTGGCCCAACGGTGCGTGGTTGGCCTGGCTGCCGTTTCCACCTGATACGGTCATGCGTTTTCACATCGAGGCCCGTGTGGGGTCAGACTCCACGGTCCTGGTCTACCCGGTGCGAAGAGATCCCAAGTTCGTCTCACTCGAGGTGAAGTCGGGAAGCGCCTGGATCGACTCGGTGTCTCTATCGCCAAAGGGGCAGGTATGGTTACCCCGAAGTGAATACCTCACCTTCTCGCTCAAGGCAGCGGAAGGCTCTGTGGTCCAGTTACAGCTGCCGGGCGGAGAGGTCGTCCCTCTCCTGCCGCGTCGAGAACCGGTGGAAGTATTGCCGGCGATCCGTGCCTTTGACCACGACACCACCAAGCTGAGCACCCCGGATGAGGTGCGATACGTCGGAGTGGCGCGCGGTCGCGCCATCGGACCCGATCCGGGATCGGTGCTGCCCGGTCCCAGCGCGTCCCTGGTGCCGGCTCTGGCCCGGGCTGCTCTCTGGTGCGTCATAGGCAATCCCTGTCCTGAAGCGTATCAGCAGCTTCTGCCACCCGATGGAGACTGGGCGACGGTCGAGGCGGTGCAGGGAGGCGATACGGTGCGAATCCGGTGGCCGGTACAAGTGAAGCTCCTGGATACCCTTCCTGTTGTGGTGGAATTCAACGACGACACGGCAGCCTCGGGAAAGAGCGACAGTATCACCAACGGGCGAGCCGTCCCCGGCGGAGCATACGAGTGGTTCTTTCCCAGCGGCACCCGGGCATCTGTGTCCGGACGCATCAACGAGGACCTCCGAATCGATCTCTCGCGCACGACATCCGCTTGGGTACCGGTGGGCGATGCTCAGCCGTTACCGCGAGGTATACCCGCACCCCGTGCCGTGGTCGGATCGTTAACCATCACGCCGGCTGCAGACCGAGTCATCCTTCGGGTCCCTCTGACGGAGCGGGTACCCTTTCAAGTTCTGGAAACCGATCGCGCGCTGACGATCCGCTTTTATGGGGCGGTCGGGGATGTGGACTGGATCCGGTACGGAAACGATCCGTTAATACGTCGGGTGAGTTGGACCCAGCCTGAGCGCGACAAGGTCGACTTGACCGTGGAGCTGGAGGCACCGGTTTGGGGCTATCGTACCCGCTGGAGCCGAAATGATCTCGTGCTCGAGGTCCGGCGGCCCCCTCACATCGACCGGTCTCACCCCTTCCGGGGACGCACCATCGCACTCGACCCCGGTCATCCTCCGCTGGGTGCAACCGGGCCCACCGGCTTGCGCGAGGCGGATGCTAATCTGGCCGTGGCTCAACAACTCCAGCGGCTGCTTCGCAGCGCCGGTGCCCGAGTGCTGATGACTCGGACGACAGATACGGCCATCGATTTGTGGAGCCGGGTGGCGTTGGCGGACACCGGTGGGGCGGAGCTGCTCGTCTCAATTCACAACAATGCGCTGCCGGACGGGGTGAACCCATTCACCAATAACGGGACCAGCGTATTCTATAATCAGCCGAGAAGTGCCCCCCTTGCTCAGGATATTCAGCACGCCCTGGTGAAGCGCTTAAACCTTCCCGATCTGGGAATCAGCCGGGGCGATCTGGCTCTGGTGCGACCGACCTGGATGCCGGCGGTGCTCTGCGAAGGGATGTTCATGATCCTGCCAGACCAGGAGATGGCGCTGCGATCCCCTCAGGGTCGGCGCCGCTATGCTCGGGGTGTCTTCGAGGGGCTCGGCCAATACCTGCGAGAGCGGGCCCAGTCTTCGCGGGGTGTGGTGCGGCCGCAATCCCGGGCGTCTCCATAAGCGATCCCACCAGGTTGTTTCGTCCGGCAGCGCCGGCCATATGAGGCTGTTCAATCAGTGCAGTGTGAGGTCCTGCTGATGTCATTACCATATCTGTCGCCCCGAATTCGCTGCTCGCTCGTCTGTCTCGTCCTTGCCATCATCACCACCGTCCCCCGCCGCCTCCAAGGCCAGAATCCAGCAGATCGTATGGCACTGGAGCGCTTTCGCGATTCGCTGGCCGCCACCTCCGATTCGTCTGGTCTGCTGGCGGTCGAGAAACGCATGATCGATTCCACTAGGGCCGACCGCAACAATGCCCTACTTCATCTCAAGCTCGGATTTCTTTCCCTCCGGCTCGGTGATCTGGGCGGACAGGCGCACTACGACGATGCCGCATCCGAGTTCCAATGGGCCATCGACCTTCAATCCAACTGGCCCTATGGCTGGTATGGAATGGGCCTGGCGGAGTATGGAGTGGGAGATTCACAGGTGTCGTTTATCACCGGCCTCAAGACCATGCTGGGCAAGGATGCCCTGACCCGGTCCGCGGCGGCATTCGCCAAGTCGGCCGAGGTCGACCCTGCCTTCGTCCGAGGCCTAGTCGATCTGGCCAATACCGCTCTTCGGCAACGAGTCAATATCAAACTCGGCGTAGCCTTGGAGTCCCTCCGGCGGGCGGCCAAGACCTCAGCTGGTGGGGATCCAGAGGTCATGCTGGCTCGGGGGCGGGTCGAACGTGAGGTAGGAGATGGCGATTCCGCTCTGGCGGCATTCCAGGGCTATGTGGACAAGGGCCCTGACCGGGCGCTGGGTTTACTCGAGGTGGCCCGGACGTTGTTCCTCCTGGGACGCTTCGACGGCGGGGCACCCTATTACGAAGGGGCCGCGATGGACGACTCTGCCGCGGTGGCGGGATACAGAGCCGATCTCGCGACCATCGCCTCGGACAGTGTGTTGAGGGAGTTCGACCAGGAAAGGGGGATCCGGCGGGCCAACTATCTGCGGCACTTTTGGGACCAGCGAGATCGGGCCGAGTTGCGGGCGATGGGGGAGCGTCTGCGAGAGCATTACCGTCGTCTGTTCTATGCCCGGAAAAATTTTCAGCTGGCTTCAACCAATCGCCACTACGACATCGTGGAGCGATTCCGGTCCGGCAGCCGCGACTTTGATGATCGCGGGGTCATTTACCTGCGACACGGTGAGCCCACTCAGCGGGCCAGCTATGCTGCTCCAGGCCTGGAGCCCAACGAATCCTGGCGCTATAGCCGTCCTGAGGGCGACCTGATCTTCCACTTTATCGCCCGGGAAGACGTCCAGGACTTCAAGCTGGTGGAAAGCCTGTTCGATGTCCTGGGGTTCAGTGATGCCGTCAAGCTGCAGGGAAATACCTACTTTGGCGCCTCCGACAACGAGATGGCGGAGCAGTTGATGCATTCGCGCGAACAACTGGCTCCCATCTATCGCCGGCTCCAGGCCTCGGGCCACATGAGCAGTGGCCGATATCAGACCGAGGAACGAAGGGTGGGGCAGGAGAGCATCGCTCTCGGGACGACGAGTGACAGCTACGAGTTGCACTTTTCCAAAGAGTTGAAGGCGCGGTGGGAAGTGTTGGGCGTGGGCCACGACTCCTCCACCCACCTGGTGCAGGTTGCGTATGCCATTCCCGGTTCGAGTCTGGAGCCAGTCACCGTCACCCGTGGGTACCTGTATAGTGTTCGCCTCCGCTTCGTGGCCATGGATAGTCGGGGTGAGGTCGTGGCCTCGCTCGATACCACACGGCACTTCGTCGCTCCCGCTCCCGTACCGCCGAACGAGCACCTCGTGGGTCGGGTGGCAACCCCCGTTCCGCCCGGCGAGCTCCAGTACCGTCTGGCGCTGCAGCAGGGCGAAGTCGCTGGAATGACCATTCCTCGCGACAGTATTCGAGTGGGGCCAGTCAGTCCCGCGGCCTTGGGGCTGAGTGACCTCGTGCTCGGCAGCCGGAGCGCGAACCTTTCATGGCGTCGGCCCGGCAACGACACGGTTCTCTTCAATCCCCTGCGCACCTACCGCCGCAGTGAGGAGATGGAGCTCTTTTATGAAGTGGAGGGGATGCGGCCCATTCCGTACACCGTGGAGCTGGCGGTTCGAAAGAAAGGTGGCGGTGGCGGACTCTTCAGGAAGATCT
>DASSED010000174.1:0-6260 GCA_035695405.1 Gemmatimonadales bacterium | reverse complement strand
GCATCGGATGGATCATCATGCCCTCGTTCATGAAGCGCAGCCGGACCGTCTGGCCCTGCTTGCAGACGATCGGCTCCGTGGCGGGAAATCCCTTACCGTTGAGTGTGTACCCATGGTAGCCGTCGTTCAGCACCATGACGTAGTCCACATCCGCCTGGTGGGCCGGCTGCGGATGCCGAGGTTCCACGATGAAAGCCCCGAGTAATCCCTGGCCCACCTGTACGGCGGCGTTGTGATGAGAGTGGTACATGTGAGAGCCGGCATTCGGCACGGTGAACTCATAGGTGAAGCTTTCGCCCGGCTTGACCGGGGGCTGGGTGACGAAGGGGACGCCGTCCTGGTCGTTCGGGAGCTCCAGTCCATGGAAGTGGATCGATGTCGATTCAGGCAGCTTGTTGGTGAGCTTCACCCGCACCCGGTCACCCTCGCGCACCCGAATTTGCGGTCCCGGCACCTGCCCATTGTATGCCCAGGCCTTCACCTGGCGGCCCGGCTCGACCTCCCACGGAATCTCCTCGGCGGTGAGCTCATATACTTTCACCCCGTGCTCGAGCCGCGGTGCAACGAGTTGGTTCCCTTTACCCTTGGTAGCCGCGGGAAATGCCTTGATGCCCTTCTCGTGCATGGCATCCATGGCATCGGCTTGCTGCCTGGGGCTAGGTGGAGGAGAAGCGGAGGCTCCTGCTGCCGGCTTCGCCACCGTGGCTTTCGTGTCGGCGCATGCGGCAAGGGATGAGAGCGTCGTGGGCAACACGACGGCGGCGACGGTTCCGCGCTTGATGAACTCGCGGCGGGAGTTCGGCTGAGCCGGATGGGGATCTGAGTGCACGGAATCCTCGGGTAAAGGTGGTCCATTCGTGATCGTACCCGGAGAGTCTAGGAAAGCTACCGTGAAGCGGGGGTGGACCCAGTGTGAAGCAGTCTTCACACTCTGCGGTACTTCCGAAGCTCGTCTACTCGCGTCATTGTACTCCCCAGTCACCAATCGACCTGCCGAGTGAGCTCGCGAGCGAGGGGAGTGATGCGCACGGCCGAATTGATGCAAACCGAGGTGCAAACCATCTCGCCGGACGCCCGGCTGAGCGATGCCGCTGCCACGCTGGCTGATGCTCGGGTTTCGGCTCTCCCAGTCGTTGATGAGACAGGAGGGCTGATTGGAGTCATCTCTCTTACCGATATCCTAGCCCTGGAGGAGGAGAGAGGGGATGCCGCCACAACCCGGGCAACCCTGCTGGAGCGGACCGCAGTTCGGGACGTCATGACACCGGAGCCGGTGACGATTACACCCGACGAGGAGATCCGCGAGGCGGCCCGCCGAATGCTCGATGCTGACGTGCATCGCCTCATGGTTGTCGCTGAGGGTCGCATGGTCGGTGTGATCTCGATAACCGACATCATCCGCGCTGTGTCCACCGGCCTGATCTAGCCGGATCAGGCCAATGCGAATCCTGGTGGTCAACTGCGGAAGCACGACCCTCAAGTACCGGCTCTTCCTGGCCGGCAATGGCGGGGTGCAGCTCGTGACCGGGGGGGTGCAGGAACTGGTTGGAGGATATCGGGCAGCAGTCGCGAGCGTCCTGCGGTCGCTCCCCGCCGCCCCTGAAGCGATTGGCCACCGGATCGTGCATGGAGGCGACGGCTTGCCGGAGCTTGTCGCCGTCGATGTGACCGTATTGAACCGGCTGCGCGAGCTCGCTCCCATGGCCCCGTTGCACAATGGGCCCGCTCTGGAGGGAATCGAGGCGACGCTCGGCCTCGGTGTGCCACTGATCGCGGCGTTCGACACGGCTTTCCATCGGACTCTTCCGGAGCGGGCCTGGCGCTACGCCGTCCCGCTTCCCGCCGGAGTCCGCCGGTATGGATTCCACGGTTGGTCCCATCGGTCGGTGATGGAGCGATACGCCGAACTCACCGGGAACGCCCAGCCGACTATCATCACCCTTCACCTCGGCAGCGGGTGTTCCGCTGCAGCGATTCAGCGGGGCATCTCGATCGACACGTCCATGGGGTATACCCCCCTGGAAGGACTGGTCATGGGCACCCGCCCCGGCGACCTCGATCCCGGAATCGTGATACATCTCCTGCAGCAGGGGACGACACTCGAGCGGCTCAGGCTACTCTTGAACTGCGAGTCCGGCCTTAAGGCGCTGGCCGGAAGCCATGATATGCGTGAGCTGCTGGATCGAAACGATCCGCCGGCCGCAACCGCTGTCGACATCTTCTGCTATCGGATCCGCAAGTACGTTGGTGCCTACCTGGCGGTCTTGGGAGGAGCCGAGGCAATCGTCTTTACTGGGGGCATCGGTGAGAATTCGGCGGAAATCAGACGACGAATATGCCAGGACCTGGGCTGGGCCGGCGTGGAGCTGGATGATCTCCGAAACACCAGCGGGGAGGAACGGATCTCAACGCCGGCTGCACGAATTGCCGTCTATGCGATTCGGACCGATGAGGAACGCGTCATTGCGCGCGAAGCCTGGCGCTGGCTTGCGTCCGGCTCAGTACCTCCGTACTCGCCTGGTCCTTCCTGAGCGCAGAGCCCTCGCAGTGCGAGGTCGCGCCGGGGCAGCGGGAGGCGGAACACTCACCACCACCGTCCGCTCTAAGATCTCCCCCGGCTTACCCAGATTGTAAAAGCCATCGAAGAAACGCTCGTATGCCTCATCCACGCTGAGGCGCTGCGCGGTCATCGTGCCACGGCCTTTCATAGATCCTCCCGGTAGAGCCATACCACAGTGTTGCTCTTACAAGATCACACCGCGATGATGAAGGGAGCGTGAAGGGCACTCGAACTGATCTTGTCATCACTTCTCCGGGATGAGCACAACGGCTCCCTTCACCCGACCCGACTTGAGGTGCCCGAGGCCCACGTTGGCCTGACTGAGCGGAAGCGGCTCCGTGGCAATCCGAAGCTGGACGGCGTTGGCCGTCCTCATGAACTCTTCGCCATCTCGGCGGGTCAGATTTGCCACCGATCGGAGCGTCCGCTCTCCCCAGAGGGTCTCATAAGGAAACGAGGGAATGGGACTCATATGAATGCCGGCACACACGACCGTGCCGCCTTTTCGGGTTGCCTGGAGTGCGGCCGGCACCAGCGATCCTACCGGAGCGAAGATGATGGCTCCGTCCAGCGGCTCAGGTGGAGACTCAGTCGAAGCCCCGGCCCAGGTGGCGCCCAACTCGAGCGCGAACGCTTGCCCGTCACTGTCGCCTTCGCGGGTGAACGCGAATACCTGCCTCCTCTCATGAATGGCCACTTGGGCAACCAGGTGGGCCGCGGCCCCAAAGCCATAGAGTCCAAGGCACTGTGCATCTCCGACTGCCTGAAGCGCTCGATGTCCGATCAACCCGGCGCAGAGCAGCGGCGCCGCCTCCGCGTCGTTGTAGCGGGCCGGAATGGTAAAGCAGAAGCGCTCATCGGCGACGGTATACTCGGCGTAGCCGCCGTTGACCTGATATCCGGTAAAGCGAGCACGATCGCAAAGATTCTCGTGTCCAGATCGGCAGTAGCGGCACTGGCCGCAGGTCCATGCCAGCCACGGCACTCCCACCCGATCGCCGGCACGAAACCGCCCACTGGCCGGCCCGTTGGCCGCTACGGTTCCCACGATCTCGTGTCCTAAGACCAGCGGGAGCTTGGGTTGGGAGAGCTCACCGTCAGCAACGTGTAAATCAGTGCGGCAGATACCGCAGGCCTGGACCTGAACCAGCAGCTGTCCGGGACCGGGCACCGGAACCTCCAGGCGCGCAGCCTTGAGAGGCTCTCCCGCCTGGGCCAGCAACATCGCCGACATGCTGCCTGGAGCGCTTAGCGGGATGGTGTGAGCGCCCATCTTGGTCACTGGGTTGTGCTTCTCAAGTGAGAGCGGCTCGACTGGGTGAAAAGGCCGCCCGCAAGGCATTCAGGATGACAGCTACATCGATCACTTCCTGGAGCAGCGCTCCAGCTACGGGTGGGATGTAGCCCAGGCTTGCCGCCACCATCGCGGCGGCGCTCAAGCCGAGCCCGGCCCAGATGCTCTGCCGGGCAAGCCGCAGCGTCCGGCGGCTGATCTCGATGGCTTCGGCGACTCGAGTCGGGTCATCGGCCAGGATTACGGCGTCCGCTGCTTCGGCACTGATACCTCCGCCCGAGGCAGCAAGCGCAATGCCGACAGTTGCGGTGCTGAGGGCGGGAGCATCGTTCGTTCCGTCGCCCACCATGAGCACCCGTTTTCCTTCCTTTAGAAGACGCTGCACATAGGCCAGCTTCTCCTCCGGGAGAAGATCACCGTGGGCCTCCTCGATACCGACCGCTTTGGCGACGGCCGTGGCATTGGCCCGATCGTCGCCCGACAGGAGAACGATGTGTGCGATGCCCAGGCGGTGAAGACGAGGAACAAAGCCATCCAGTTCGGGCCGGAGCCGGTCGGCGTATTCGATTACTCCTGCGGCGGAGCCATCCACGGCCACAAAGGCCCTGAGACCAGCTCCGGGAGTCTGCGCGAGCAACCCCTGCAGGCCCGATTTTACGCGGGGATGGTGCCGTACCATATAGGACCATCCGCCCACAGTGACTTGGTGACCTTCCACCTCGCCAGTCACGCCTTGCCCTGGTGCTTCGGTGATGTTCTTCCCGTCGGGAAGCGCGATGCGACGGTCCAGAGCCTCCTGCACCAGGGTTCGAGCCAGCAGGTGCCCTGACCCGTTTTCCACCCCTCCGGCCAGCCGCAGCAGCTCGGTCTCAGTATAGGGTGGAGCCGGAAGGACCCGGGCCACCTTGGGACGTCCAAGGGTGAGGGTACCCGTCTTGTCGAAGATGGCAACAACGATCCGGCCGAGCTGCTCGAGGGCGGTGCCGTGTCGGAAGATGATGCCCCGCCGCGCCGCGCGGTTGATTCCTCCGACTACCGCCACCGGGGTCGCCAGGATCAGCGGGCATGGTGTCGCCACGACCAGCACAGCCAGAATCCGGGTCAGGTCGTGCGACGTGACATAGGCGGCGGTGCAAACCAGCAGCGTGAATGGGGTAAACCAGATGGCGTATCGGTCGGCTAACCGTTGGAGCGGCGATTTGCTTTCCTGAGCGGTCCGGACCAGCTCCACGATACGGGCATACTGGCTTTCGCTGGCCGGAGCAATCGCTCGGACGGTAAGCGGACCGTCCAGATTGAGACTTCCACTGAGGAGCCGGATGCCGGGCGCTGCACTCACAGGCACCGGCTCTCCCGTGAGTCGGGAGGCGTCAACCTGGGAGTGTCCCTCGAGCACCATGGCGTCGCAAGCCAGTAGCTCACCAGGACGGAGCAACAGGCGGTCGCCGATGACGATGGCTTCGGCTGGGACATCGCTCACCCGTCCATCATCGATTCGATGGGCCACCCGGGGTGCCGCGGCCTCGAGCTCCCGAACGGCTTCCGACGCTCTCCCCTGAGCATAGCGCTCCAGCGCTTCACCACCGGTCTGCATGAGCACCACGATGAGACCGGCGAGCGGCTCGCCGAGCAGCAACGCCCCAGTGATGGCGAGCATGGCCACCAAGTCCGCGGCAAAGCGTCGAGCCAGGATCCCGCGGACGGTGCGCCACACCACCGGCGCGCCGGTGAGTGCCAGGCCCGCGGACCACACCAGGGCTGCAGGTGCCGCCCATCCCGCGATGTGGAGGAGCAGTCCGGCGGCTATGAAGAGGAGAGCCCCAGCCGGCAGCAAGGCGAGCCGGGCGGGAATGAAGTGGGCTAGACCGCCGGCGAGATGTCCGCTGCTTCTCCGCCCCGCCGGAGACTGAAGCCCACTCCGCGCACGGTTATCAGCAGCTGCTCTTTGGCCGCCTCGCTGAGCTTGCGCCGGAGATTCCCTACGTGAACGTCGACGACGTTGCTCTCCGGATCGAAGTGCATGTCCCATACCTTCTCCAGGAGCGTAGTGCGCCGGACGACCTCTTCCGGATGAAGCAGGAAGTACTCGAGTAACTGGAATTCCTTCGGCGTGAGGTCCAGCCGCTTGTCGTTGATCGTCGCGACGTGACGCAAGCGGTCCAACGTGATAGGTGGATACCGCAGGACCTCCAGCCGCTCGGCCCCACCGCGGCGATTGAGAGCCCGGAGCCGGGCCAGCAGCTCATCGAACTGGAACGGCTTGGCCAGATAGTCATCCGCGCCGGCATCGAGTCCCCGTACCACATCCTCGACAGCGTCGCGTGAGGTGAGCATGAGAATCGGCGTCTTCCGACCCTCCCGCCTGAGCTCGGTGGCCACCTGGAAGCCGTTCTTCTTGGGAAGCAC
>DASSED010000173.1:0-3727 GCA_035695405.1 Gemmatimonadales bacterium | reverse complement strand
ATGGTGAGGATCCACCGAGCCATCCGCCAACAGGGTTTGGCCGGCAGAATGCTCTTGCAAGTACACGACGAACTGATTTTCGAGGCCCCCCCTGACGAGGTCGAGGCCCTGACCGACCTGGTGCGCTCCCACATGGAGAATGTGGTGCAGCTCCAGGTACCTCTGGTCGTGGACATCGGCGTGGGTGCCAATTGGCTGGACGCCAAATGTTGAGCCTTCTCGCGCAGAACTTGCATCCCTGACGAATGTTGCCGGGAGGTGCAGGTTCTTGCGGCTCCGGCAGATCAACCCTCGAAGACGCCGAAGTGGTGCTGGCCGACCATGCTGGCGATGCTTGCCCCAGTCGCGACATATTGGGAGAGCTATGAAGCACGTAGTACTGCCCCTCATCACATTCGGGCTGTTTGCGATGGTCGTCGCCGACCGGCTGTCGCACGCCCTCGCGCCCGGCCATCACGCTGCTTCAATCCAGGTGCCCGGGGGTACCAGTTCGGCTGTCCTCGGTCTGGAGGGCAGCGCCAGTGGCGGGGCTGCTGCCACGGCCCACACCGGATCGCCCTCCGGCATAGCCTCGTCGAGCGATCGGCTCGCCCGCTTGGCGGCGCGGCAACAGCTCACTCGCGAAGGCGGGCTGACGTATCTCGACTCACTCATCATCAGTACGGACTCCGTAGTGCGACGCTGGCCCGACCGCGCCGGGGTACCGCTGCACGTGAGTACCATAGAGGGAGAGCCGGTGGGGTACCATCCCCGGATGGCGGGGTTTGTTCAAGAGGCCCTTTCCCTCTGGGAGGGCACCGGTATCGGGGTGCGATTCTCCCTCGTTCCCGATACCACCGGCGCCGATATCATCGTCCGCTGGATCGATCACTTCGACTTCGACCGCGCCGGACAGACGGACCTCACCTGGGATCAGGCCGGCCGGGTGCGGAAAGCTGTCATCTCGCTGGCTATCAAGACCAACACCGGATTTCCTCTTCCCGACGCCGCCCTGCTCGCGGTGGCGGTCCACGAGGCCGGTCACGCCCTCGGCCTGCCCCATTCAGCCGACTCGAACGACGTCATGTTCCCTGCCACCCGAATCGGAAGTCTGTCGGACCGGGATCGCCGTACTGCCCAGGTGCTCTACCGGCTGCCCCCGGGTCCGGTTCGTGACCCGGGGGGGACTCCCTGATGTCTTCGCCTCGAGCTTCAGCGATGCTCGTCGGCCTGATCGCCCTTGGCGGCAGGCCGGCCTTGGCACAGTCGTTCCAGGAGATCGATGCTGCTGTGCACGAAGGGATCCATCGAGGGATCTATCCCGGTGCGGTTGTGGTGATCGGCCGCCGCGACTCCATCCTGTACAGTCGTGGCTACGGCCACTTCACCTGGAACCCCGCTTCCTCGGTTCCTACTCCTGATTCGACGCTGTGGGACATCGCTTCGATCACCAAAGTCATGGGTACAACGAGCGCCGCGATGCGATTGGTCGATTCCGGTCGCCTCGAGCTCAACGAGCCGGTCCATCGGTACCTGCCCCGGTTCTCCGGCGGACTGAGAGACCAGGTGACCATCAGGATGCTGCTGGATCACACCAGTGGACTGCGAAGCTACGCCCCCCTGTTCAAAGAGGCTCGAACCCGGGCCGGTGCCATCGAAGCGCTGTATCGGGAGCGACCCGTCAGGCAGCCGGGAGACCTGCCCGTCTACAGCGACCTGAACGCAATCCTGCTGGGGCTGGTGGTGGAGAGCGTTTCGCAGACCACGCTCGATGCCTTTGTGACCCGTGAGGTATTTCACCCGCTGAACCTGCAGGAGACAACCTATAGTCCGGCCCCCGCGATTCGTCGTCGGACTGTTCCTACCGCTATTTGGAGGGGACATCCGGTCCAGGGACAGGTGAATGATCCCAACGCAGCGGTCCTGGGCGGTGTCGCCGGCCATGCGGGCATCTTCTCAACCGGAATGGATCTGGCCCGCTACGCCCAGGTCTGGCTCCGCAACGGTGCCGGCCCCCAGGGCCAGTGGGTGAGTCAGGCCACCGTCAGGCACTTCCTGAGTAGAGGATCCAAGAGCGGGCCCCGGCTGTTGGGTTGGGATACACCGGAGCCCGACAAGGCAGAGCCGAGTCTCTACGGCACCTTGATCAGTAATGCCGCCTATGGGCACACGGGATTTACCGGAACGGAAGTCTGGGTCGATCCAACCAATGACCTATTTCTCGTCTTTCTCACCAACCGAACCTTCGATCCTAAAGTCTCGGACTCGGGCCATCGACTGAGATCTATTAGAACCGAGATATCCGACGCGGCGCTCCGCCTGGTTCCGCATGCCTGTCAACAGGAACTGGTGGCGCAATGCTGATGGCCCTCTGGCGTTATCTTTCCGACATGTAGTTGCGCATCCGATACCCTGGTCGTGTGAGTTCGTGTATGCCGACGCCCGACGCCATTCGCAAAGCCATCCGCGCGGTCAAAGACCCCGAGCTCAACCTCAACATCATTGATATCGGCCTGGTGTATGAGGTCGACATCGACGACGACGGGGATGTTCGCATTCAGATGACTCTCACCTCACCTGGCTGTCCCGCGGGTGGTGAGATCATCGAGGACGTCAAGCGGGTTGTGGGAGATATGGAGGGGGTTCGCTCAGTCGACGTCGAGCTGGTGTGGGATCCTTACTGGACTCCGGAGAAAATGGATCCGCGGGTTAGAACCTTTCTTGGCTTTTGAGCCTCAGGTAGCAGGCATCTGCAACGCGGTCAATAGCTCGCCCCCGAATTCTCGAAGTTGCCATCGGCGAAGTTCAGGTACGTCGCCCATCTGCTCCAGAGTGGCAGGATTTACTCGAGCGATGGACTCCAGAACCCCGTTGGCGCAGAGGACGCCCGGCTGTAAATCAAACTTCTCGGCCAGCCGGTTTCTAGCAGCCTTAAGCCGCTCCAGCCGCGCATCATATGCAGGATCATATGGCCGGCGTGGAGTCCGGGGGATGCTCGGTAGCTGGTCCTCGGGCACCTGGACGCCCCGTTGCACCGCCGCCAGAATCTCTCGTCCCCGTCGCTCAGCCTGATCTGGGCCCAGCCCACGAATCTCCTTCAAGGCTTGCAGATCTCCCGGCGGAGACTTTGCCATCGCCAGCATCGGCTCGTTGTTGAGGATCCTGAACGCGGCCCGGTCGGTACGCTGCGCCACGTCCTGACGCCAGTAAAACAGCTCACGCAGGATGGCCAGCTCTCGGGAACCGAGCGTTCGGGCGCCCTTGATCCTGAGAAACCCATTCTGCTCAGGAGTCGCCGTTGGCCAACGGACCCCGGAAAGGGTCTGAAACTCTTCTTGGGCCCAGTCCAACCTGCCCCGCTCCTGTAATCGGTGGCGCAGAATATCCCGCAGCTCCGGAAGGTGCCGTGTGTCGGCCGCGGCATACTCCAGCATTTCCTGGGAGAGAGGCCGGGCCGACCAATCAGCTCTCTGGAAGCGCTTGTCCAGACGCACACCGAGATACTTCTCCAACAGAGCAGCCAGACCTACCCCGGGCTCATTCAGCAGCTGGGCGGCAATCCTGGTATCGAAGAGCGCCACAGCACCAAAGCCGTATTCCTGATGCAGCAGCCGTAGATCGTAATCCCCGTCGTGAAAGACGATCTCGATCTCGGGATTGGCCAGAAGCTCTCCCAGCGGTGCGAGGCTGCTCACGGCCAACGGGTCCACCACTGCAGTCTCCTTCCGGGACGAGATCTGAAGCAGAT
>DASSED010000172.1:0-3236 GCA_035695405.1 Gemmatimonadales bacterium | reverse complement strand
CGCATCGAGGTTGGCATTCAGCACCAAGACTCGCCCCCGGGTTACCGTCATTTGGGTGGGAGTTCCCCCGACCGCGATGCTGGATGTGTCTCCCTTAACAAGATCGACACGGGTAACACTATGGAGACTGGCATTGGAGACATAGGCCAGCGAGTCACTGATGAGTGCGGCTCCAGACACGCCAGAACCGGGCGCCAGTTTGATGATGCTCACCAGCTGCCTGGCCCGGAGGTCTACCACCGCTACGGCGTCCTCGCTTTGCAAGGGAACCACTGCGATGGCACCCCGAGTGGCCACGCTGGCGGGCTGCGCGTCGGAGCCGCCCAGCGGTATGGTGGAGACCTGAGTCGGAGCCCCGACCGGAATCAGGGTCAAGGTTGCCGCATTGGTGTTCAACACCACCACAATCTCTTCCGGTGCCGGCAAAGGCGCTGAAGTCTCAGCGCAGGCGCCGAGGGCGCTCAGCAGTGCAGGCGCCATCACGCGAGCAGTCAGCCGGGATGTCGGCATACTAGAAAGATCAAGCCACCCCGTCCCTGCCGCCAGTCACTTTCAGAAGTGGAAGCGGGCCCCTCCAAAGACTCCCCGGCTCCGCCCGGCGAACCCCACGACCTGATCGTATCGGGCATTGAACAGATTCTCCACCCGAGCGACCGCCGAGACCGCGGGTCGGAGGCCGGCGGTAGGGATCAGGTCGATCTCGCCGGCCAGATCTACCAGCGCATACCCGGGAAGCTCGACTCGCAGACTGGGAAACTGGTTGAAGTCCACATCATCGCGACGTCCGACGTAGGTCATCGACCCCCCGAGCGTGGCGCGGTCAAGGACCCGAGCTCGCAGTGCGATCTCGAGGGAGTGCTTCGGCCGCCGGATCAGCGGCCTACCTTCCTCGAAGCCGGCTGAAGGCATACCTGCATCATCGGTTGCCTTGGCCAGCAGGTAGGTATACGAGGCCGAGGCCTGTATACCAGAGCCTAACAGGGAAGTCACTCCTGTCTCGAGTCCGTGCGCATCAGCCGCGGCGCCATTGCGGTATGTGGGTGTGCCCGGGGCCGCACTACCGTCATACACGATCATATCGGTAAAGCGTTGCTTGAAGTATGTGGCCCAGAGCGTGAGACGGCCGGCTGTGACGCGCTGTTCCAGACCGACTTCCCAGCTGGTGGAGTGCTCAGGACGCAGGCCCGAATCGCCGACGACAAAGGGAGCATCGCAAAATTGCTCACAAAAAGTCGGAGCCTTGAAGGCTCGACCTATGGAGGCACGAACTCGGGTACGAGCAATGCGGTATGCAGCGCCGGCGCGATAAGTGAAAAAGGTCCCGAACGCGCTGTTGTTGTCAACTCGGGCATTGAGGTTGATCGCCAGGCCCGACGGGAGGTCGAGAACGCCCTGTCCGTAATATCCGATCGTGGTGCGGCCGCGATCAAAAGGCGTATCGGGAGTGGTGGCGATACCCCCGAAGTTGGACGTCGTCTCGCCCGATTGGCGTTCAGTCTCTCGCTCCACCTGGACTCCGCCCGTGACCGTCACCAAGGAGCTCAGGACAGCGTCGACTCGGCTATCGACATTGCCCCGTTGGCCTCGAGAATCCCGGTGAGAGGCGAACCCAAAGCCCAGGGTGTCCCCAGGGTTATCGGGGCGATCGTCGAAGTCGCCGTCGGTACGGCTCCCCCCCGCGCTGAGCCGGAGCCGGTAGCGCTGGCCCAGTTGCCGGCCGTACCCAGCAGATAAGGAAAGCGCCCGTTCGCCGTTCGACTGATTGCTGTCGGCCAGAACCCCGGCGAAATCCGTGGGAAAGTGGTAACGGTTGTCGCTATAGCGTGCGGTGAGCGAGAGCTCGCTCGTGGAGTCAGGGGTGGCGCCGACTGCGCCGCTCAGGACCGTGTTGCCATAATCATTGTTGAAAGGATAGATCCCGTCTGTGGAGAAGCGACTCGCATCCGCCGAATAGTCGAGCCACCGGCTCCTGCCCAGGACTCCCAGATGACCGTTGACGGTGCCAAACGTACCCGCCTCTCCCGCACCCAGAATCCTTGCTTTCCCGGCACCGCGGCGAGTGAACACCTGGACCACCCCAGTGACCGCGTCGGAGCCATAGATCACGCTCGCGGGTCCCCGCAGTACTTCGATCCGATCTATGTTGTCGGTCGATAGGTTGCTCCAGTTGTACCCGCCCCCCGACTGGTTCACCGGTACACCGTCGATTAGAACCTTGACGTAATCGCTCTCCCCACCGCGGAGAAAGAGCGAGCTGACCCCGCCGTAAGATCCCACCTGGACGACCGTTGCTCCCGGAAGCTCCCGCAACGCATCCTGCACGAAGTGGATGCCACGAGCCTGAAGCTCCTCCCCGGTGATGGTCGTAATCGAGGACACCACCTCATCCGGAGCCGTGGGCAGGCGGGTTGCCGTCACCACCAGCTCCTGGAGCCGAGTGGTGTCCTGGCCAGCTTGGCCCCGCAGCACCGCAACCGGCCAGGCCATCAAACAGCCGAGAGTCAGCATCCTCAACGACCAACGTGAGCTCATGGAAGGCCTCCTGACGAAGTCGCTGTCCTGCCCCGGAGGGGCACGATTTGGGGTGCATTGTCCTGACCCCGTGTGATCATGATGGGCCATTCGAATACCCGAGAGATGGTCTCGGCTCGCATGACCGTGTCCGGTACTCCGTCAGCCACCACGGTTCCATGGTCCAGGAGCACGATCCGGTCGGCAAAGCGGGCGGCGAGGTTGAGGTGATGGGTGATGACCAGCCCGGCGAGGCCTTCGTCAACCAGTTGGCGAACCAGCTCCAGCAGCTCCATCTCATGCCGGACATCGAGCGACGCCGTGGGCTCGTCGAGCACCAGTGCCATCGGCTCCTGCGCCAGCGCCCGGGCAATCCTCACCCGCTTCCACTCGCCGCCCGAGAGTGCATCGACCGGCCGCTGGGAGAGCTCCGTGATGTCACAGCGTTCGAGCGCGCGTTGCACCGCCGCTCGATCGTGGGGACCCGGCGCAGCGAGCGGACCCAGCCGGGCGTAGCGCCCGAGCATGACCGCCTCCTCTACGCGGAGCGGAAACACCGATTCTTCGTGTTGGCCCACCACGCCTACCATCTGCGCAATAGCCCGACGGGCCCATGCTGCCACTGGCCTGCCGTCGAGCAAAGCCGTTCCGCTCTCCAGTGGCACCAGCCCGAGGAGCGCGCGAACCAGCGTGGTCTTACCGCTGCCGTTGGGCCCTACCACCGC
>DASSED010000171.1:0-2398 GCA_035695405.1 Gemmatimonadales bacterium | reverse complement strand
GTTGCTCGAGCTCGGGCTCGATTCGGCAGTCCAAGGGGTTCACGTACCGACCTCCAAGATCACTTTACCGGCTTGGCCGTCCTTGATCACCTGAATGGCATCAGCGATCTGCTCGAGGGGAAAGCGGTGCGTGATGACGGGATGAGGGTTCACCTGGCCGGTCCGAAGGAAGCGGAGCATCTGATGCCAGGTCCGATACATTTTCCTGCCGGTTACCCCGTACAGCGTCAGTCCTTTGAAGATGATATCCCGGGCAAAATCCACCTCGGTGGTCCGGCTGGGGGTGCCCAGGAAGTTCACCCGTCCACCGATGCGGGCGGCGGCCAGTGCCTGCAGGTGTCCGCTGGGATGTCCGCTCATTTCACACACCAGGTCCACCCCGTCCCCTCCGGTGAGTTCACGGATTCGAGCCACCACGTCGTCCTGCTGCGGATTCAGCAGAACATGAGCTCCCATAGCCTGGGCGAGATCGAGCCGCTTGGCATTGAGATCGCTGGCTACGACCAATGAGGCGCCCGCCGCCCGAGCGACTCCGACCGCGAAGCAGCCGATCGGTCCACACCCCAGGATCAGGACTGTGCTCCCAGGCACGTCCGCCTCCAACACCGTATGCACAGCGTTCCCCAAGGGATCCATGATGGCGCCGATCTCGGTGGGAATGCCGTCCAGCCGGATGACGTTGGAGGCAGGCATCACGATGTAATCAGCGAAGGCTCCATCGCGATCCACTCCAATGATCCTGGTACGGCGGCAAAGGTGAGCCTCTCCCAGGCGGCATTGGAGACAGTGGCCGCAGACCACGTGGCCCTCAGCGGTCACCAGATCGCCGATGGCGAGGACGCCGGCGGCGTCGGCCTCGGCTCCGAGCTGGGTTATGCGCCCCGCGAATTCATGGCCGACGATCACTGGTAGCTTGAGCCGCTTGCTGGCCCAGCTGTCCCACTCCCAGATATGGAGGTCGGTGCCACAGACACCGGCGTGCTGAACCCGGATCTGCACTTCGCTGGGACCACAGGTGGGGACGGCAACCTCTCGCAACACGATCCCGGGACCGGCTGACTCTTTTACCAACGCGCGCATCATGGCTCGGGGTAAGGACAGGGGAATATAAGACGGGAAAGACGGGAAGGGCGCGACGGAGCAGGAGAAGGTAGAGGGAAAGAAACAATGTGAGGTAACGTGTGGAGGGGGATTGGGCGAGTGAGAATTGCGACGGCGATCTTGACCTCCCCGATCTTGGCGAAGGATCGAGGCGTGGGTTGGCCCTCAACGTACAAACACCCCCGAACCGAAGTCCGGGGGCGTTTCGCGACAGGGCGACCCTACAGCAAGGGCCCTGGCGCCCTTAGGCGGCGTGCTCGGAGGGAACCCGTTGATGCCAGTGCAAATCCCTGGTGTCGTCGTCGTCGGCGGCCCAGAGGTAGGCCCAGAAACGGACCGGCTTGGCCTGGGGTGCACCACTGCGAATGACTATGCCCAACGCTTCCGGTTTAGTCGGGATACTGGTCACTGGGTCGCTCCTCGTGTCCTTGGGGGAAGGCGAGGAGACTGAAGGAGCACCGTTCATGCCGCTTGGAAAAGCAGCGCAACTCGAACAGATACAGGGCGTTACTCAATGGTAAGAAGCTGCGCGTGTCGCTCCGACTCGGGCCTTGAGATTCTAGTCCGTGTCGGCCGGACACATCGGTTTGCAGAGGATCAGCCCCTGGGCTGTCTTGGGATCAGGGCGACGGCGGCGCTTCAGCTCCTCTTCCACACTCCACTCACCATAGAGTGGGCGAAGAGCAGCGGGGGAGATCGCTTTACAAGTGGGTAAGATGACGTGCACGCCACCGGGGCGGCTCCGCTGTTGGAGGTCGGCGACGAGCTTGCCTCGCGTCTTGGCCGACACACCGGCCAGATACCCAGGATCCACGACCACGATATCGAATGCTTGGAGGAAACTCATGAACGGTGGCAGGGGTTGGTTGAGCTGAGTCACGTAACTGTCGAAGACACTCGCCAGCGCTTCCTCAGCCATGCGCGATTCGACTCGTTCCACGCACCCCATGTCAGCGGCCAGGAAGGTCACCGAGGCGTCGTGTGCCGCCAACAAGAAGGTCATCTGTGCTGCTCCGGTGCCGACGACCAGAGCGGAGTCCTCCGGCTCGATGCGGGGGAGCAGCTGCGTGAGAGGGCAGTGGGGATCGATCCCCCAGTGGGTTGGAGTCCGCTGGGCGGCGCGAAGTTTGAGGAACTGCTGACGCCAGCGGCGGTAGGGTCGGAGCGAGAGCCGCTTCATGATCAGCCGATCGACCGATTCGAGCATCAGGACCTCGGTCAGCACGAACTGGCCTTCGGCTGTGGCCTGAAGCTCGGTAGCCGCCTCGTCTCCCAGGCGGAGAAGCTCGTCGCGGGC
>DASSED010000170.1:0-11506 GCA_035695405.1 Gemmatimonadales bacterium | reverse complement strand
GGCCGGCTTTTCACCCGAGGGCCGAGGCGGCTTAGCGGGTGCCGGCGCCAGCGGGGCCGGAGCTGGAGATGGCTGAGGCGACGACTTCGGTGCGGTTGGTGCCGCCGGAGGAGGAGCCGCTGGTGCTTTGGGCTTCTCGGCGGCAGCGGCGCCGGCTTCAGTCTCTATTCTGGCCACCACGGTCTGGACTGCTACGGTCTGGCCCTCCTGCACCAGAATTTCGGCGAGCACACCCGCGGTGGGCGCGGGGATTTCAGCATCGACCTTATCGGTCGAGATCTCGAAGATTGGCTCATCCCGCTTGACCGGCTCTCCCACCTTCTTGATCCAGCGTGACAGCGTCCCCTCGGCGATAGATTCGCCCATCTGGGGCATAATGACGTCTATTTTGGCCATCGGAACTCCCGGTAAGTCGCCGGTCGTCAGTCACCAGTCGTCCTTCGTGAGTCGTCAGTTTCCTGACGTACTGCGTCGAGGAACGTTAAACGCCGGACCGGCGACTGGCGACTGTTGACTAACTAATACTTAGCAAGCCATCTCGCCGCTCTTACGATATCCCCCGTCTGCGGCAGCACGAAGTCCTCCAGCTGCGGCGCGTAGGGAAGCGGAACGTCATGGGCGGCGACTCGCTTGATCGGCGCATCCAGCCACTCGAACGCCAAGTCGTTGATCCGGGCCGCGATCTCACCCGCAATCCCACCCGTCACTGTGTCTTCATGGACGATAAGCACGCGATTGGTCTTCTTGACCGTATTGGCGATGGCCTCATCGTCCATCGGTAACAGCGTACGAAGATCGAGCACCTCGACCGAAAGGCCGTCGTCGCGCTCCAGCTGCTCAGCCGCCTCGAGCGCCTTCCACAGCGTGGCGGCATAGGTGATGATCGAGAGGTCGGTCCCTTCCCGTGCCAGTCGCGCCTGGCCGATTGGGACGATGTGATCGCCGGCCGGTAGCTCTTCCTTGATCCGGCGGTACAAGTACTTGTGCTCGAAGAACAGCACGCAGTCATCGTCCCGTATGGCAGCTTTGATCAATCCTTTGGCGTCGCTCGCGGTGGCGGGATATACGATCTTGAGTCCCGGCGTGTGCAAGAATGCCGCTTCGGGGTTTTGCGAGTGAAACGGCCCCCCCCGGACGTAACCCCCGCTGGGTCCGCGGACCACCATGGGGCAGGGGAGAAAGGCGCGATATCTCGCCGTGGCGACATAGTTGGTGAGCATATCGTAGGCACATGAGATGAAATCGATGAACTGCATCTCACATACCGGCCGCATGCCCATGTGGGCCGCACCTGCGGCAGCTCCCACGATCGCTGCCTCTGAGAGAGGCGTATCGATGACTCGCCCCTCCCCGAAGCGAGCCTGAAGACCATCCGTCACCTTGAAGGCGCCACCGTACGCGCCGATGTCCTCCCCCATGCAGATGACTTCGGGGTCGCGCTCCATCTCTTCGACCAGACCCTGTCTGATCGCTTCGAGGAACGTGGTCTCAGCCATCGTGGGTTCCCCAACTGGAAGGTCGTTCATGGCTATCCACGACCGACCGGAGACCTTGGCGATACCAGAGCGCGGGCATGTCGGCCGGATCCGCGTACACCCCCCGGAGGCAATCATCCGGCTCCGGCGCGGGGGAGGTTTCCGCCTGATCGGTTGCCTTGTCGATCTCGGCCATGACGCGCGCGTCGATCTGGTCCAGCTCCTGCCGCGTCACGTCATACTTGGTGGTGAGCTCCTTGATGTACCGGTCGAGGGGATCGTTCTCCCGAGCCCAGCGGTCGATTTCACCAGGCGGCACATAGGATTGATTGTCATGCTCGGCATGACCTTTTCGGCGGTAGGTGATCAGTTCGATCAGCGTGACACCCTCCCCTGCACGGGCCCGGTCGACGGCTTCCTTGGTCACCTGGTAGGTGGCCAGGACATCGTTTCCATCGGCTCGGATCCCTGGTATCCCGTAGCCCACCGCCTTGTCCTTGAAGCTGACGCAGGCCGTCTGCTTGCTGGTGGGAGTGGAGTAGGCATAGCCGTTGTTCTCCACGATGACGACCAGGGGACACCGCTGGACCGCGGCGAAGTTGAGCCCCTCGTGAAACGTTCCGGTCGAGGTAGCGCCATCCCCTACGTAGACCAATCCCACCCGGGGCTGTTTGCGCAGCTTGAATGAGAGAGTGACCCCCGCCATCACCGGAACCATGTCACCCAGATGAGAGATCTGGCCGATGAAGCCCCGGACGGTATCGCCGAAGTGGATGTTGAGCTCGCGGCCCCGGGTGGGAGAATCTCCCTTGGCCATGTATTGCCGGAGGATCTCGACCGGGGTGGCTCCCTGGACCAGCATGGAGCCGAGATTGCGAATCAGCGGAGAGAGGATGTCGCCCTTGGACCTATCGAGAGCATAGGCCGAGCCCACCGCGTCGGCCTCCTGCCCCAGGGAGCGGAAGAGCCCGCCCACCACTTTAGTTTGGCGATAGAGGTTCACCAGCCGCTCTTCGAGCGACCGGGTGAGCCGCATGTAGTAATACAGCTCAAGCCGCTGATCGCGCGTCAGTCCCGGGTGCGAGGCCCGGGACGACGCGACAGCGCCACTTGCCACCATGCAGGCCTACGCCTTGACCGCGACCGGCCGGCGTGCAGCCGCCGAGCGGGGCTCGGCCTCGATCCGCATCCCGTAGAAGGAGCGCCAGACGAAGAAGAGCGCGGCCGCGAAGAACGCCAGGGCCAATACCCGGCTTAGCGTGCCCGACCCCCCCTGGCTCAGGTACACGCCCAGCTCCACCGCGAGCAGGCCAAAGAGGGTAGTGAACTTGATGACCGGGTTCATCGCCACCGAAGACGTGTCCTTGAACGGGTCGCCCACGGTATCTCCCACCACCGACGCGGCGTGGAGCTCGGTGCCTTTCATCTTGAGCTCGGTCTCCACGATCTTCTTGGCGTTGTCCCAAGCACCCCCCGCATTGGCCATGAAGATCGCCTGAAACAGCCCGAACATCGCGATCGAAATCAGATAACCGATGAAAAAGAACGGCTCGATGAAGGCAAACGCCAGGGTCGAGAAGAAGACGCCGAGAAAGATGTTGAACATCCCTTTCTGCGCGTACTGAGTACAGATCTCGACCACCCGGCGGCTGTCCTCGACCGATGCCTTGGTGACCCCCTCGAGGCGGATATTGGCTTTGATGAACTCGACCGCACGGTACGCTCCGGTGGTCACCGCCTGGGTCGAAGCACCGGTGAACCAGTAGATGACCGCCCCGCCGGTGATGAGGCCCAGGAGGAACGGCGGGTGCAGGATCGAGAGATTCTCCATGCCGCTGGCCAAGCCGTGGGTCAGCGCCATGATGATGGAGAAGATCATCGTCGTGGCACCGACCACCGCGGTTCCTATGAGCACCGGCTTGGCCGTGGCCTTGAAGGTGTTCCCCGCGCCGTCGTTCTCCTCGAGCAGTTCCTTCGCCACATCAAAGTTCACATCGAAGCCGTAATCTCGCTGGATCTCCTGTTTGACCCCGGGGACTTGCTCGATCAGGGAGAGCTCGTAGATCGATTGCGCGTTGTCGGTGACTGGACCGTAGCTGTCCACCGCGATGGTGACCGGCCCCATACCCAAAAAGCCAAAGGCAACCAGTCCGAAGGCGAAGATCGCCGGCGCCTTCATGAGATCGCTCAGCCCGCCCAGCGTGCTCACGCCGTAGGCGATCGCCATGAGGCCCATGATAGTGATGCCCAGCCAGTAGGCTGAAAAGTTCCCGGCGACGAAGCCCGACAGGATGTTGAGTGAGGCTCCACCTTCACGAGATGAAGTGACCACCTCGCGCACATGGCCCGACTCGGTGGAGGTGAAAACCTTGACCAGCTCAGGGATGATGGCCCCCGCCAGGGTACCGCAGGTAATGACGGTGGAGAGCTGCCACCAGAGGTCGGGGTGGCCGCCTAAATTGGGCACGATGACGTAGGATAGAAGGTAGGTCAGGACCACCGAGACGATCGACGTCAGCCAGACGAGCTGAGTCAGAGGAGACTCGAAGTTGAATCGGGCGGCATTGGCATATCGGGCGCGGGACATGCCGTTGCTGATCAGATAGGAGAAGCCCGAGGCGAGGATCATCATGACACGCATCAGAAAGATCCAGACCAGGAGCTGCGCCTGTACCGACGTGTCCGCCACTGCCAGCACGATAAAGGAGATCAGCGCCACACCAGTCACGCCGTAGGTCTCGAACCCGTCGGCGGTGGGTCCCACCGAGTCGCCCGCGTTATCGCCGGTGCAGTCCGCAATGACGCCCGGATTGCGCGCGTCATCCTCCTTGATCTTGAACACCACCTTCATCAGGTCGGACCCGATATCGGCGATTTTGGTAAAGATGCCGCCGGCGATTCGAAGCGCCGCGGCTCCCAGCGACTCGCCGATGGCGAAGCCGAGGAAGCAGGCGCCCGCGACTTCGGAGGGGATGAAGAGCAGGATGGCCAACATGAACAGCAGCTCGACCGAGATGAGCATCATCCCCACACTCATGCCGGACCGAAGCGGGATCTCAGAGACCGGCCAGGCCTTCCCCCGGAGTGCAGCAAACGCGGTCCGCGAGTTGGCCAGCGTGTTGATGCGGATTCCGAACCAGGCGACGCTGTAGCTTCCCGCCATGCCGATGATGCTGAAGAGCAGGATGACCAGGATCTTGGACAGCTCGAGACCGGTCAGCAGGAAGTAGATCACGATGACGGCCCCGATGAATGCCAGCAGCACGATCAGCAACTTTCCCTGCTGCACCATGTATGCCTTGCAGGTCTCGTAGATCAGCTCGGAGATCTCCGCCATCGAGCGGTGTACCGGCAGGTTCTTCACATGAGAGTAGCTCAGGAGACCAAACAGCAGCCCCAGCACGCACACCACGAGGCCCGAAAGCAGAATCTGGTGCCCGGTGAGCCCAAGAAAATCTCCCTGGTTCAGGTCCGGTAACTGGAGGTTGACCTCACCCCCCGGCCGGTGGGCGGGTGCGCCAGCTTGGGTCGGCTCCTGGGCGGCCAGGGCCGGTAGCACCACCGGCGCGAGGGCAATGCCGAGCGAGAGAATCAGCAGCAGCCGATTGGCTGTTCGGATCACCGGTCGGGCAACGTGCATCGTGATAGTTCTCCTGGGATTCACTGCGATATCGCAGCCGTAATGAGGGTCAATAGGCCCCGATGGGGCGATGGCTCGGCTCCGCGAGGGTGTGCACCAGCGTCAGGAAGCGCTTGGCGAGCTTGTCGGCCTCGCTCTCTCCCACCTGGTCGGTCTCCACCGTCACCAAGGTGTAGTGGCCTCCCTCAGCCTGGACCGATACGCCGATTCCCCCGATGGGTCCGGCAAATCGCGCCCGGCGCGGCTTCTCCTCGACCGACGCCATGGTGGAACCGAAGAAGCGCGATGCGGCGGCAAGGATCTGGTCGGGAGGGACGCTGGTCCGGTGGAAGTATTTCATAATCGGCGACTACACTAATCTTCCAGATAGTATTCGATGCCCAGATGGGTTATCTGCTTTTCCCCCATCAGATATCGCAGCGTGTTCTTGAGTTTGATCTGCTGAATGAAGAGATCGTGCTCGGGGTACAGTCCGGGAGCAACCTGGGGGCTCTTGAAATAGAAGGAGAGCCACTCCTGGATGCCGGTGAGCCCCGCGCGCTGCGACAGGTCGAAGAAGAGCGCCAGGTCGAGAACCAGGGGAGCGGCGAGAATAGAATCACGGCAGAGGAAGTCCACCTTGATCTGCATCGGGTAGCCGAGCCACCCGAAGATATCGATGTTATCCCAACCCTCTTTGTTGTCCCCGCGGGGGGGATAATAGTTGATCCGCACCTTGTGGTAGATCTTGCCGTACAGCTCGGGATACAGCTCGGGCTGCAGAATGTACTCCAGCACTCCCAGCTTCGACTCTTCCTTGGTCTTGAAGCTCTCGGGATCGTCCAGCACCTCGCCGTCCCGATTGCCCAGGATATTGGTCGAGTACCAGCCTGCCACCCCCAACATTCGAGCCTTGAACATCGGAGAGAGGACAGTCTTGACCATCGTCTGGCCGGTCTTGAAGTCTTTCCCGCCGATCGGCACGCCTTTGCTCTTGGCCAGCTGCTCCATGGCGGGAAAGTCGCAGGTCAGGTTGGGGGCGCCATTGGCAAACGGCACTTTTTCCATCACGGCGGCGTAGGCGTACAACATCGATGGCGCGATCGTAAGATCGTTGGCATCGATCGCCTTCTCGAACGCCTCAAGAGTCCAGTGGGTCGGTCCCGGGCTGATGAAGATCTCCGTGGACGCGCACCAGATCATGACCAGCCGACTGCACTTGTGCTTGGCCTTGAAGTCCCGAATGTCCTTTCGTAGCGCCTCGACCAGCTCTCGCTTACTGGATCCGGGCTTCACATTTGGGCCTTCGAGCCGCTTCACATAATTCTGGTCGAAGACCGCGGGCATCGGCTTGATGGTTTTGAGGAACGGAGCGATCGGCTCCAGGTGCTCGTGACGGTCCAGCACCCCGGCCTGGACCGCGGCGGTATAGGCGTCGTCAGGAACCGGGTCCCAGGCGCCGAAGACCAGGTCGTCCAACGAGGCGAGGGGGACGAACTCCCGGATCAGAGGGGCGCGTTTCTCGGTTCGCCGGCCCAACCGGATGGTGCCCATCTGCGTGACCGAGCCGATCGGCCGCGCCGCGCCCCGACGCACGTTTTCCACGCCGGCGATAAAGGTGGTAGCGACGGCACCCAGGCCGACGCAAAGGACGCCGAGCTTCCCATCGGGTGGTGCGACTTGCCGCGGGCTGTGTTCCGCCACGCTCTCAGGATCCTTTCGCGATGGGGTTCAGCTTGGGGCGCTTGACCTCTGCGGTTGATTTCGTTTCGGGCTGGGGCCTCATCTGATCGGCCAACCTCATTTCCTGGGCCTGGAACGCAGCATCGGCCTTCCCGGCATGCCGATAGACGTACACGAATCGCTGCACCACGGTGATGATGGACGCAACCGCGAGCAAAGCGACGATGGCCTCGAGCAGCAGAGCATGACGGCCGGCACCGAATACCACAGATGCCAACCCCAGTCCCAGGATCCGCTCAGCCCGTTGCGCGATGCCGACTTTGCAATCCAGCCCGAGCCCTTCGGCCCGAGCTCGCGCGTACGAGACCAGGACCGAGGCAAGAATCGCCACCATGCAGAGGATGACCGCGGGAGTCCGGTAGGCAACGTCGGGAGCCGTCAGCAGGAAGGCGCCGATGCCGATGAAGGTAGCGCCATCGCCGACCCGGTCGAGAGTGGAGTCGTAGAAGGCCCCGAACCGGGTCACCATGGCGCCGCCTCGGGCCACCTGGCCATCGAGGGTGTCTGCGACTCCGCTGAGCAGCAGCACCAATCCACCGGTACGGATGTGACCCGTCGCGTACGCAACAGCTGACGCGAGGACCAGCCCCGTTCCAATGGTGGTGATGGTATTCGGCCGCACTCCAGCCCGGATCAGCCGTTCTACCAGCGGATTGACCGCTGCGTAAAACGGCTTTTCCAGGTCACCCGTTAGCTTCACGCTCGTCTGAATCCTCAGCGGGGGACCAAGGCGGGCTCCGCTTCCGGAGACCCGATGATTGCCGGGCGGAAGGATAACTGCCAGAACCCCTTAGGGCAATCGGACGAAGTACCAAGCATGACCGACTCCTCATTCGGGATAGAGCAGAAAGCCGCGGCGCCATTCGCGGAAACGTCGCAGCTGATCGCTCCACCTGCGGATGATGCTGGTCGCCGATTCTCCCCGCTCGATCGCCTGGCGCAGGTCGGGGCCGCCGGCAAGGCGATCGAACTGCTCCGGCCGGAACGCGAACGAGTCCGGTTGGGTGGTCTTGAGACCGATCAAGAGGCGGACCGCCGTGGCTGTGGGGTCGTAGGCTGTGCGATCGGTAGTGCTGAGCCGCACACCCATCACGGTGGTGTCAGGGTACTTCCCATCTCCTGGCTCATGAGGCCGGAACGATACGCCGGTGAATTGCACGCCCACCGGCGGATCGCGACGCAGCCACGCCAGCAGTGCCGTGGTATCCAGCCACGGGGCCCCGACCTGCTCAAAGGCGACATCGGTTCCCCGCCCCACCGATAGGTTGGTGCCTTCAAAGAGACAGAGACCAGGGTAATGGTAGAGACTCTCGAGGGTGCGTAGATTCAGACTCGGGGGGATAAATGGGAGCCCGGTGGCGTCGAAGGGCATCGTTCGGCGCCACCCGACCATCGGAATGACGTGGAGGTCCGCTCCAAGCCTGAGCACGGTGTTGGCCAACCGGGCCAATTCCCCTATTGTCAGTCCATGCCGCATCGCGATCGGAAATCGGGCGATCGCCGAGGCAGTAACGCTGTCCTGAACTTCCCCCTGAATCGTCCCGCCGATCGGGTTAGGCCGATCGAGCACCAGGACCGGACGCCGGTTTTCCACGGCCGCCTGCATGATGAGTGCGACCGTCGCCGGATACGTGTAGTAACGGGCGCCGGCGTCCTGGAGATCAACTACGAGGACATCAACGTTCGCCAGCATTGCACTACTCGGCGGGTGAATCCTGACCCCATCGTGGAGCAGATAGACCGGGGTACCGGTGGCGGAGTCGATGTCCTGGCGACGCTCCGGCGCGACGTCCACGTCGATGTTTCCCCGAAAGCCATGCTCCGGCGCAAAAACTGCCGTGACCCGAAGACCAGCGTCCCGGAGTCGGTCGAGATCGCGGACCCCATTCGCGTCGACCCCACTCTGATTGGTCACCAACCCCAGTCTTCGGCTTCGCACCAGATGCAGACTGTCGGTCAGAAGGACCTCGATACCCGGCCGGACCCGCGGAGGAGTGGCGCCCGGACCGGCCCCGAAGTCGGAGTGAGCGGCCGGGCCACAGGACCACGCTGGCGCCACCAGCATGGTTCCGAAGGTCAGAAATCGGCGCACGCCGGATATCTCATCCTTGCACTCGTGATGTTGTGGGCCTGCGGGCGAGCCGGACCGGTATCCACCCCAACGCCGAGCCCACTCTCACCCCAGCCGGGCGTCCCGGTGGACGTCGACGCGCTGGTTGCCTCGCTGTCGCTCCGGGACAAGGTCGCTCAGCTCGTGATGCCCTGGATTCCCGGGAGCTACGCAGCATTCGACGATGAGGCTTTCCGGCGGATGCAGGGCTGGGTCGACTCGCTCCACGTCGGCGGCCTGATCGTCTCGGTGGGCTCGCCCTTTGACGTTGCCGCCAAGCTCAACCGGCTGCAGGAGCGCTCCGCCCTGCCGCTGCTGATCAGCTCGGACCTCGAAGCCGGCACTGCCATACGGTTGAACGGGGGCACCCCGTTCCCTCCCAATATGGGCGTGGCGGCCACCGGGAGCGACTCGGATGCATACGAGATCGGCCGAGTGACGGCTCTGGAAGGGCGCGCCGTCGGCATCCATCTCGCATTCGCCCCCGTGGCGGACGTCAACAATAATCCTGCGAATCCCATCATCAACGTGCGCTCGTTTGGGGAGGATCCCCAGGATGTGGGTCGCCTGGTCGCGGCTGAGATTCGCGGCCTGCAGGACAATGGGATGCTCGCCTGTGCCAAACACTTCCCCGGTCACGGCGACACCGGCACCGATTCGCACATCGCGCTGCCGGTGATCACCTCCGGGTGGTCACGCCTGGACTCGGTCGAACTGGTCCCGTTTCGGCGAGCCGTTGCGGCAGGAGTGGCGGCCGTCATGTCGGCCCACATCGCGCTCCCGACCATCGATGTCGGCCAGCTGCGTCCCGGGTCGGTGGCGCCGAACATTCTCACCGGGATACTGCGGGACTCTCTCGGATTCCACGGTCTCATTGTGACCGACGCACTCAACATGGGCGGAGTCGCCAATGCGTACGGCTCCGAGGCCGGCGTACGGGCGTTTCTGGCCGGCTCGGATCTCTTGCTCCAACCAGCCGACCCGGCCGCGACCATCGATGCCATGATGGCCGCATTGGCTCGCCGGGAGATCACGCCGGAGCGGCTGGACCGCTCGGTACGCCGGGTGCTTCAGCTCAAGCAACAGCTGGGACTCTTCGTCCGCCGCATCGCTCCCCTCGACAGCATTGGACTCGTCGTCGGTCGGGCCGAGTTTCGTAAGGAGGCCCAGGACATGGCATCCCGTTCTATCGTCATGGTCAAAGACGTGAATGGGACGATCTACAGCCTCAAGAACTCCCGCCCGCCACTGACGGTGGTGACCTATGGAGAGGAGGACAACCGGAGCGTCGGGAAGGCTCTGATCTCGGAACTCCGGACTCGGGGCTTCGGGGTGACGGCGTTCAATCTCTGGCCCGCGAGCGGACCAGCGAGTTACGACTCGGCCGCGGTCGCCATGGACCGGGGTTCCATCACGGTGTTTGCCGTCTCGGATAAGCCGGTAGCATCGAGAGGGAGCATCGGGCTTCCCGATTCACTGACCAATCTCATCGCTCTCACGGCCCGCGTCCGGCCCACGATCCTGGTGTCGTTGGGCAATCCTTATCTGATCAGTGAGATCCCCGACGTTGGCTCCTATGTGATAGGTTGGCGTTCCAACGCTGTTACCGAGCAAGCCGTAGGCCGGGCACTGGCCGGGGTTGCGGCCATCACGGGTCGGCTCCCGATCTCGATTCCACCGGATTATCCCCGCGGCTGGGGGCTGCAACGGCATCTCCCGTGATCTGGCGAACCGCTCCGCCGGCGCTGCTGGTTGTGGCCTGCGCCCCGGGCGCGCCCTCGCCGGTGATTCCGCCGGTGGCTCTCGACCAGGTTCATATGAAGCCGATCACTGACTATCTGGATTCCGCCGTGGCTGCCGGTGCCTCGCCGGGCGCGGTGCTCGCCATTTCGAAGGCCGGCGTTCGCTTCGTGTACGGCACCGGCCAGCTCGGGGCGGATCAGCCGTCTCGCCCGGGACCGCAGACGATTTACGACCTCGCGTCGTTGACCAAGGTGGTTGCGCTGGTACCACTCGTCATGATGGCGGTCGATGAAGGACGGTTGGATCTCGATGCACCAGTTCAGCGTTATGTGCCCGCGTTCGGTGGGGCCGAGAAGAGCCGAATCACCATCCGTATGTTGCTGGTCCACGCTGGGGGTCTCCCCGCCTGGCGCCCGCTGTTCCGCGAGGTCGCCAGCCGTGCCGAGGCTTTGGCGTTGACCGACAGTACGCCCCTGGAAGCACCGCCCGGTACCACATCGACCTACTCTGATCTGGGAGCGATCGTTCTCACCCAGGTGATCGAGACGATCTACCATGAGCGGCTGGACTCCCTGCTGACATACCGGCTCGCCGTGCCACTCGGGATGACTTCGACCGGCTATCGACCGCCGCGCGATTTGCTCGAGCGAATCGCTCCCACCGAGCTGGATTCATGGCGAGGGCGAGTGCTCCGCGGTGAGGTACACGACGAGAATGCGGCGATCATGGACGGCGTGTCGGGACATGCAGGTCTCTTCTCCTGCGCTGAAGACCTCCTGACCTACGCGGAATGGCTGATCGATCAGTGGTATGGTG